>CAZISU010000192.1:0-8586 GCA_964541935.1 uncultured Planctomycetaceae bacterium
GGACGGAGAAGAGTAGCGACGGGGCATTGGCCTCGTGGGCACGCGACTTGCGAGAGCGGGTTGCACAACGGTTTTACCGGATTCATGACGGGCAGCCTATGCCGGCTGAGCCGGTGAGTGAGACGTGACACCCCATACCTTACTTGAAAGGAACTTAACTATGCCAATCATCGGCACCGACACTTTTGAAGACGCGATTACGCGGTTTCGCAACCGCTCGATTCACACCTATGCGGGCCATTGCCTGTTATTTCGGGGACAGATATTGCAGGACGGCGAATTCGGCGTGCAGAGCGGCTGGGATACGGCCACCAACGAGTTCATTCTCGAACACTTGATGCACCTCGACTTCTTGCGGCGTAAGATTACGCACAATCCGCAGTCGCTGGATATAAAGACGCTGGAAGAGCGTGCCCGTAATCTGGAGATATCGCTTCCGGATGATGTTAACAAGCTCAGCCCGCTGGGCGACGAGGTGGCTCGTCCGGCCGGGCGGGAATTCGATTTACCCTATCGTCTGGACGGCACGGACCCCAACATTCCCTCGCTGGGCACGGTGGACCTCCGCAACGTCGACGCACGGATGTTCATAACGGCGTTGGACCAGCACATTGTCGAGGCCACGCGCCTGGACAGCCGTTTCGCCACCTACCGGGTCACACCGCGCGAGTCGTTGATGCTTTACGCCTCGCTTTCGGAATTGTTCGACATGTGCGTGAGCTTCGGCGGGGACGAGAACCGTATTCCCATCCCGCACGGCGTGCGGCCCAGCGAGGAGCCGCAAGGCGCGGCGGCCAGCCCCAACCGCGAACGGGTCACGGCCAGCGGGAATGCGTAACGAATCAAACGGAGGAATTATGCCATGAGTTCGGACGAGTGGGGGATTGTCGTCGGTGTGGTTGTGTCGGGTTTGCTGGCGTTGGGGCCATGGATGTTCATGGTCCACGCCAAGCTGGCCGTGCTGGCAAATCAGGTCGAGATCCTTTGTAAGAAAGTCGACAAGGCCAACGAAGCCCACGAGAAATTGTGGACAATGTATGCACATCACGAGGCCAAGTTGGAAACTCACGAGGTGCAGATTACGCAGATCGCTGAGCGGTTGCGGAGTATGGCTTAGTGAGGGTGGGAGCAATTCTTGGTGCGTCGCGGACGCGCCCTACGGGAGAACAGACGATGCAAATACGGGATCGGGTGAAGGGGTTGCGGCGGGTCAAGGCAGGGTTGCTCAAGCCGCATCCGCGCAACTGGCGAACGCATCCGCGGCAACAGGGTGATGCTTTACGGGGAGTGTTGGCCGAGATTGGCTATGCCGGGGCGCTGCTTGCGCGGGAATTGGACGACGGTTCCTTGCAGTTGATCGACGGGCATCTCCGCGCGCAGACCACGCCGGACGCCGAGGTGCCGGTGCTGATTGTCGACCTGGACGACGACGAGGCCGACAAGCTTTTGGCCGTGTTGGACCCGTTGGGGGCCATGGCCGAGGCCAATCACGATGTGCTGGCCGGGCTGTTGCAAGACGTGGAGACGGAGAACGAGGCGGTCGCGTCGCTGCTGGACAAGATACTTTTAGATAACAGCCCGCTTGAAGATCTCAAATTACCGCAAGACGGTCCGCAAAACGGGCCACAAAAAGGGCCGCCGCCCGAGGTGGAGATCCCCAAGGCGTTTCAGGTGGTTGTGGATTGTCGCGACGAGGCCGAGCAGAGGACGGTTTACGAACGGCTTTGCGGCGAGGGGCTTCGCTGTCGGGTGATGAATTTGTGAAGCTGCCATACTAACACAACATAATCCAGCGAGACATATTATGCCAAAGGTTGAAGTTGAAGTAAGCTGTCCGGTCTACGATTCGTTTCGCGTGCAGCAACTGGCGGGCATGTTCGATGTGCCCATCGAGGAGCGTGCCCGCGAGCGGTTTAGCGTGGACATGCCCGAGCTGGGCGACGACTGGCGGGTGGGGTTGATCGTGGGGCCATCTGGCAGCGGCAAGAGCACGATGGCGGGCAATATTTTCGGCGCGCGGGTTTGGCGCGAGAGCGATTGGCCCAAGGATCGAGCGGTAGTCGACTGTCTGGGCGAGCGTCCCATCAAGGAGATTACGGGCCTGTTCACGGCGGTCGGTTTCAGCTCGCCGCCGAGTTGGATCAAGCCCTACGAAGTCCTCTCCGGCGGCGAGCGATTTCGGTGTGATCTGGCCCGCGCGTTGGCCCAAAGCGACGGGGGTGATAACGCGACGGCAAGCGTCGCCGCTAACACTTGTGTTTTCGACGAGTTTACCAGCGTTGTGGATCGCAACGTGGCCAAGATCGGCTCGGCGGCCGTTGCCCGGGCGGTGCGTGACGGGCGGGTGAATTGCCGTTTCGTGGCCGTGACGTGTCATTACGACGTGGCCGAGTGGCTTGCGCCGGATTGGACCCTGGATATGGCGACGTCGACGTTCCAGCGGAGGTGTCTTCGGCGACCCGAAATCGAGCTCGAAGTCTTTCGCTGCCGACGAAGTGCGTGGCGAATGTTTGCGCGTTATCACTATCTGACCGGCACGCTCAGCCCCAGCGCGCGTTGTTTCCTGGGGCTATGGCGGGGCGTGCCGGTGGTGTTTTGCGCGACGGTCACGCTTATCGGACATCGCAAGCGTTGGCGGATCAGCCGCCTGGTGACCTTGCCCGACTATCAGGGCGTGGGCATCGGCATGCGCATGGCCCGTGCGGTGGCCGAGTTGCATCTGGCCGCAGGGCACCGCTTGAACATCACGGCCGGGCATCCGGCCATGATCGAGCATTGCCGCCGTTCGCCGCTTTGGCGGGCGGTTGGCGTGAAGAAGTTGGGCTCGTCGCGAAACACGCACCGCTTCGCCCGCGGCTATCGCAGTTCGTCGGGCCGGGCCGTGGTTTCCTTCGAGTTTTTAGGCCCCGATTATCGGGAGCCCGATTTTCATGGGAGGGAGTATCACGGAAGTGAAAGGGAATCGAGTGGCGAAAGTACGTAAATGTTCGGTTTTGAGCGCGGTCAAGAAACGAGAAATATTGGCAATTGTGGCCGTCGGATGCGGGCGGCGGACGGCGGCCACATACGTCGACTGCAAACCGTCCTTGATAACGCGGGAGATGGAAAAAGACGAGGCCTTTGCCGCCGAAATGCATCGCCACGAATCGAATCCGGAGATCGGTTTCGTGCGCAATATCCAGGACGCGGCCAAAAAAGCGCAATACTGGCGGGCTGCGGCCTGGTGGTTGGAACGTAGAAACCCGGAAGATTTCGGACCGAAGAAGACGGGTGTGATTAGCGTCGCACAGATGAGGGGCTTGCTGTCAAAGTTGTCGCAGATAATTACAGAAGAGGTTCCGGTGGCCAAATTCCGCAAGAATATTATGAAACGGATACGGAAAATGATCAGTGAATTCTTCAGAAACCATGCTCTAAAGAAGAGTATGCCCGTGGGAAGCGAAAGACCCGTGGGAAGCGAAAGTAAAGATGCCGACAATCAAGACGCAAGTGACGCGAAAGGCGAGGAGGAATCGCATGAGTGACCTGGATTTTTTTGCCGACTGCGGGTTGGACGCGGACTGTCTGCGCGAGTTGCTGGTTTCGTTCCACGCCGAACTGTCGTGGCGTCACGGGCAGGCAAGACGCAAGGCGGCCAGGCGGCAAGAGGATCTGGGCCTGTTGGCTTGGGCCGGGCGATACTTGCCGGCGCACTTCAGTCGAAAACCGTCGGCCATGCACATCTGGCTGGCGCGGCGGTTGGATTACATGCGACGTCAACGCGGCACGAAGTTAAACGTTTTGGGTCCGCGTGGCGGGGCCAAGTCGACGATCGGCACCCTGGCCGCTCCGTTGCGGGCGGCTTTGGAAAAGACCGAGCCGTATATCTGGATCGTTTCCGACACAAAGCATCAGGCCGTGGCCCATCTGGAGAACATCCGCAGCGAGTTGACCTCGAACCGGCTGCTGGCCGAGGATTACCCGCAGGCGGCCGGACGCGGGCCGGTATGGCGGGCCGGGCGGATCGTGTTGAGAAATGGGGCGGTTATCGAGGCCTTTGGCACGGGGCAGCGGATTCGAGGCCGCCGGGAGCGCGAACATCGGCCCTCGCTGATCGTTTGCGACGACCTGCAAAACGACAGCCATATCGTCTCGGCCGCGCAGCGCGAACGGGCCCGCACCTGGTTCCACGGCACGCTTCTGAAAGCCGGCGACAAAGACACCAACGTGCTGAATCTGGCCACCGCCTTGCATCGCGAGGCACTGGCCATGGAGATTTGCGAGACACCCGGCTGGAGCTCGCGGGTGTTCAAAGCCATACAAAAATGGCCCACGGAAATGTCGCTCTGGCAGCAGTGGGAGGCCATTTACACCGACTTGGCCGCACGGGATTACCGCAGCAAGGCACGCGAGTATTACGAGAAGAACCGCGCGACCATGGACGAGGGCGCGGTCGTGCTTTGGTCCGAGGCCGAGGATCTCTACACGCTGATGTGCATGAGGGCCCAAAGCGGACGCACGGCCTTCGAACGCGAAAAACAGAACTCGCCCATCAACCCGGAATTTTGCGAGTGGCCCGAATCGTATTTCGACGAGCGAATCTGGTTCGACGAGTGGCCCAAGAACCTGCGCGTGAAAACGCTTGCCCTCGATCCCAGCAAAGGTGGCGACGCGCGGCGCGGCGACTATTCGGCTCTGGTCGCGTTGGGAATCGATCGCGATGGCACGCTTTATGTCGAAGCCGATATGTCGCGACGCACGACGCCGCAGATCGTGGCCGACGGCGTGGATTTCTATCGACGCTTCGGACCCGATGCGTTCGGCGTGGAAGCCAATCAGTTTCAGGAACTGCTGGCCGATAGCTTCGAGGCCGAGTTTCGTCGCCAAGGCCTGACGGCCGCGCGGCCCTGGCTCTTGAACAATCGGGTTAACAAGCTGGTGCGGATTCGACGCCTGGGACCGTATCTGGCGTCGCGCAGGATACGCTTCAAGAGCGATTCGCCACAGACGCGACTGCTGGTCGAACAGCTCAAGGATTTTCCGCTCGGCGATCACGACGACGGGCCGGATGCTTTGGAGATGGCCGTGCGGCTGGCCGCGAAGATGTTGACGCCTGTGCGAGACGACGGGCTGGGGGCCAGGTTGGCGGTGGGGTAGACGTGGGGCGTGGGATTTGGGACTTGCATGATGTTTTGCCATCTCATACTAACCCGAAGCGCAAGCGAAGGGAGAAGCAACGTTTCCCTGGGTTCCACTCCCTTCGCTTGCGCTTCGGGTTAGTATTATGGCCACTTTATGAACCTTACAATAAACTGTAACCAATAAGGAATAGAACCGTGAATACAAAAAAACAAACTAAGGCGAATGGGAACCGTGGGCCGATTATCGGCCTGCAACGACGACTTGAAGAGGCCTTTGACGCGCTCTGGAATGACTTTGTCGATCCGGCCGAGCCGTTTTTCGATAGCGACGGGCAACGCTGGTCGCAGATCGGTTCCGCGGGCGGCGCGAAAATCGCCACCGCCGGCGTGCCTGCAAGCGAACGGGAGCTGGCCGATATCCGCGACCAGTGCCGCACGTTGGCTGCTACTAATGAATTCGCCATCAACGGCCACGAAGGCCACGTGACAAAACCTCCAAGTCCTTCCGGTAGCTTAAAACGCCCCGCGCCAGCCGTTTATTTCGCTTGCCGTAGGGCTCCCACCAAAGCTCGATATCCTCTACGATGTCCTGAATCACGCCCCGCATCTTCATAGGGTCGCCGGTCTTCATATGTTTTCGAAGCCGTTCTATCTCAGCCACGGCCTGCTTGGTTCGGCTCTCGGTCGTTTTGCCGTCTGGGCTGGTCGCCGTTCGCTCCAGTTCCTTTTGGAGTCGGTCCCGCTCGGACTTCCACTCCCCTAGCAACGTCGACAGATCCGCCACGTGATCCGCAGCAGCCAGCAGCAAGTTCTCGTTGCCCTTGGCTATCTTCCGGTCTAGCGTCTCGATCTGCGATTTGAGGGCCTTGGTGTGATCCTTGAAGCCAGTGCGGCTCTTGGCCTGTCGGTGTATCGCTCGGGTGATCTGGTCGACGGCCTGCTTGGATAGCAGTTGCTTTTCCAGCAACCCCAAGACGTAGTCTTCCATGGCGTCTTGGCGAACCTGATAACGGCAGCACGCACCTGGTCTATTCTGGCCGGTGACACAAGCGTAGTATCGCGGCACATTGCCCTTGGCGTATCCTTTGCCGACCATGGCGCCGCCGCAGTGGCCGCAGCGCAGCACGCCACTGAGTAGGTAGCGGCTATAACGTGGGCGTCGTCCTTTAGTGGCTCGCTTAGCTAACTTCTGCTGGCATCGCTCGAACTTCTCCAGATCCACCAGGGCGTCGTGGATGTCCGCAACGATGATAGGGTCGCCATCGCGGGAACCGCTCTTGCCCTTGGTCGCTTCCCCGTTGTCGCCCATGTGGTGGTACTTGCCGTATCGGTTGGCCCCAAACACGTTTGCCCCGGAGTAGACGCGGCGCGTGAGGATGCCCCGGATGGTTTGGACGCTCCAGGCTTTACCTTTGGGAGACTTCACGCCGCGCCGGTTAAGGTCTCCGGCAATCCAGGACATGCCACAGTCGCTATTGGCGAAAGTGTCGAAGATCCATTGGACTATTTCGACGGCCTCAGTGTCCTCTGACGCGACAAATCGCATGGTCCACCCTCTCGGCTTCGAAAAGTTTTCGCCATACGGAACCCGCTTTACCAGTTTCCCACTGGGATCATAGTAAGCACGATCCATACCCCAAGCCGGATTTCCGGCGCCGCGCCCCTGCTTGGCTGCCTGGATCTTTCCACGTAAGATATTCTTGGATAGGTCCACCAGGAATTGATGCTTGCCTTCCTGGAGAATGCCGTACATCACGCGACCCGTGAAGTCATTCCAATCAATGGACCCTTGCCCCACGGTTTCGAGCCACACACCCGCATTGCGTAATGGGTAGATCCATCGGCCAGCCTCGATTGAATCGAAGCGCCCGAAGCGGTCTTGGTCCCAACAGAGGATAACAGCGAAGTCGCCCTTTTCCTCAGCGTCGCGGACCATCCGCTGAAAGTCTTTACGTTTTTCGGTGGCGTCTCCGCTGATTCCTTCGTCGAAGTATTCGCGGACGATTTGAAAGCCCTTGCGCTTGGCCAGTTTGGCGACTTCCTCGCGCTGCTGGTCGGGGCTGGCTTCCTGCCGGTCGCTCGACATGCGGATGTATGCAACCGCTGGGGTGAGTTTTTTCATTGGTCAATCCTTTTTGTTTTTTACTGTCAAATACTCCGACAGGTTGCCGCAAAGCACAGTTATCCTTTCTTCTACACCTTCGTTCATTACTTTATATTCATCAGTTGTCTTGCTTACTTGTGCTAGTTTTTCCAAAAATATAAAATATTTTAAGATCTCACGAAAAGCACCTTAATATCCAGAGGGGTTGTCGTCAATAATTTTTTCCATTTCGACTCTAGCGTCCCTTGCCACCAAAGCACCGGTCGCACGCACATCCCCCGAGTTTTTTGCTTCATCCTCCCACCGACGCATGTAGGTTCTTTTAATATTTAGCAGCCGGTGAATTACCAGTGAAAGCACTTCTGGCGTCGAGACACAATCAGCTATCTCTTCATCGTGCTCCTCTATGTTGCTAACCATGCTGGCTATTCTCTCAAGAAAAGCTGCTTGTTGAATTGTGAGTTGTTCAACAGGCGGTGACTGCTGCAGTGCGATAACGCCTTGCATGTAGATGGCAAACTTCGTTGTGGCCACCTGCCACTGTTGCACCTCGGTGGCTTTCTCTTGAATTTTCGCCGCCTCTTCTTGGGCTTTAGCAGATCTTGTCTGGGCCTCCACGGTTTTCTTCCATTCTTCCTGGGCCTGCATTTGTAGTTCCCGTTGCATCCTGAGCTCTTCCCTCTGCATCCACAACGTTATGACAATCGCGAAAAGGGCCAGCGCCGAAAAGAGTGAATTGACAAAGCCGAACATGTCACCGAAAGCACCGTAGTCGGCCAGCGTGGGGCTTTCTTTCGTCACCAAACTCATCGGCCACTGGCCAACGTACCACCAAATGAAAACGATTGCGAGAAATCCTATGACCCCCAATAACCACATGCAAATGGTTCTGCATTTACTTTTTTTCTTCGTTTTGCCTTCTGTCGCCATTATCGTTTCTCCTTTAAGGTTAAACAGCCCGGCGAGCCGAAACCCGCCGGGCGTCTCACGCGGGGGTTTTACTTACGTATCACTCTCAATCGGCACGTCCAGCACGATACGCACGCCGGTTCGCATTACCGGCAATAGCCGGGACTCTATCTTGCAGCCTTTGAACCGGGGATCCGGTGTTTGAATTGATGTTGCTTAGCCATGAGATAGATTCTCCTTGGCACACTCTATGAGCGCGCGCAAAAACAAACGCCGTCCCCGATCGCGATTAGGCACCCGCTAGGATACCCGCCCGGTGTCACCACGTGGGCACGGTCAGAGACGGCGTTTGTCTTACAAATAAGCATTGTTTAAGCGGTCTGGAGCTAAGCTCCGGTTTAATCACCCGTAATCTTACTGATCCGGGCTAGTTTGTCAATACTGCACGCTAAA
>CAZISU010000193.1:0-8576 GCA_964541935.1 uncultured Planctomycetaceae bacterium
GACGTCGGTAGGATCGACGTTGCAGTATTCGGCGATACCGTGGCCCGTTTTGCCGATGGTGCCGATGGAGTGGGCCTCGTCGACCATCAACAGCGCCTTGTGGCGTTTCTTGACCTCGACAAATTTGGCCAGGTCGGGGATATCGCCGTCCATGCTGTAGACGCCTTCGATAACGATCAGCACGCGGCGGTATTCGTGCCGATATTCTTGCAGCAAGCGGTCGGCCTCTTCCCAATCGTTATGGGCGAAGGGGCGGCGGCGGGCTCCCGAGAGGATGCAGCCTTGCAGGATGCTGTTGTGCGATAGTGCGTCGTGCAGGATCAGGTCGCCGGGACCGAACAAGTGGCCGATGACGGTCTCGTTGGTCGAGTGCCCGCCCACGAAGACGACGGTATCTTCGGTGCCGAGGAACTGGGCGACTTCGCGTTCGAACTGGCCGTGAATATCCTTTTCGCCGGAAACCAGCCGGCTGGCCGAGACGCTGGTGCCGTATTTGGCCGCCGCGTCCTGGGCCGCCTTGATCACGACCGGATCGCCCGACATGCCCACGTAGTTATAGCTGGAAAAATTGATGTACTCTTTGCCGCCGATCGTGGTGCGGTCGTTTGTGATGCCCTCGTGAACGTTGAAGAACGGGTTGCGCAGCCCGGTGGATTCCAGCAACTGCACATTGCTCTTGAACTGTCGATACTCGGGGAACTCTTCGACGCGATACCACTCGGTCGGTATCTTGGCGTTTGTGGGCCGGGCCGTTTTTGGTCGCGGTTCGCTGCCGAGATACTTCTTGATAGCCTCGACCACATGCCGGCCGGTTTCCAAGTCGGGCAAGACTTCTTCGGGGAAACGGCCGCCAAAACGTTCTTCCAGGGCGGCCAGGATCTCGAGCCGCTCGAGCGAGTCCATGCCCAACTCGGTGATGGCCGTGTCGAGCGTGAGGCCCTTCGCCCTTTCGCGGGCAATCAGGCGAACCTGTTCGAGCACCAACTCGGCAATCTTCTCGTCCGACTTGGGGATGGATTTTTTAGCGGCCAGCGCAGACGCAGCGGTATCTGGCGCGGCAGCATCTGAAGTGTCGTCCGACTGCTTAGCGACGTGCTTCTTCAGCTTGCCGTTGCCGCTCGCTTTTTTCGGAGCGGCCGCTTGCGTTCTCTCGGCTGTCGGAGCCTCTTTCGCTTGTTTTGGTTCGCCATCTTTTTTGGCGGGCAGGATCGGCTCCTCGCCGTCGGCCAACTCCCAGCTACCAACCACGTTGAGGCTGCCGTCGAGATAGCCCCTGCGGCAGGCGTGGCGTTGCACTTTTCCGCTGGACGTTTTGGGGATGCTGCCGTTCTTGATCATGATGATGGCGTCTAACGCCAACTCGTGTTCGGCCGAAACGGCGCGACGCACTGTGTCGAATACGGGCGGCAGGTTGCCTTGCTTGCGGCGTTCGATTTCCTGCACGACGACGAGTTTTTCCACGCCATCGATTTCGACGGTGAAGGTGGCCCCACAGTCCTTGCGCAAGCGTTTATGGGTCCGCTGTACGGTGAGTTCGATGTCCTGGGGATAGTGGTTCACGCCGTGGATAATTATCAGATCCTTGATCCGCCCGGTAACGAACAACTCGCTTTCGAGCATAAAACCCAGGTCGCCGGTTCGCAAAAACGGTCCGGCGCCCGTGCCTTCGACGTGCGCTTTGAAAACATCCTTGGTTACCTTGGGACGCCGCCAGTAGCCCTGCGCGATGCTGGGCCCGCGGACCCAGATCTCGCCCACCTTCGAGTCCGGCAACGGGCGAAGTGTTTCGGTATCGACGATGGCGATTTTCTGATCGGCCAACGTCCCGCCGCAACCGACCAGATCGCGCGTTCCGCCCTGGCCAGTCTTCTGTGGAGCGGCATCTCCGTGCGTGAGCGATTCGGCGTCGAAGGTGCGAATCGTCGGCGTTTGATTGACGTAGCCGCCGGAAACCAGCAACGCGGCCTCGGCCATGCCGTAGCATGGATAAAACGCCTCGCGACGGAAACCGTGCGGTTCAAATGTCTCGGTGAAGCGGCGGATCGTTTCCTCGCGGACCGGCTCGGCGCCGTTGAAGGCCACCTTCCACGTGCTGAGGTCCAACTTCTCCCGCTGCTCGGGCGTAATTTTTTGCACGCACAGATCGTAGGCGAAGTTCGGCCCGCCGCTGGTAGTGCAACGGAAACGCGAAACGGCCGAGAGCCAGCGGAACGGCTTCTGCAAAAACGACATCGGCGACATGAGAATGTTGGGACGGCCTATATAGATGGGCTGCAAAATCCCGCCGATCAGACCCATGTCGTGATAACTGGGCAGCCAGAAAACACCCCTTCCCGAGCGCGTGTGCTCAAAGGCATGAGAGATCATGGCCGAGTTATGCAAGAGGCTGGCGTGGTTGAGCATCACGCCCTTGGGCGTGCCGGTCGAACCAGACGTGTACTGCAAAAACGCCATCGTGTCGCCGAAGATATCGGGGCGGCGCCAATCCTTGTGCAAGTCGTCCGGCACATCGCAAGTTGCCAGCCAGGCGAGTTCCTTCAGTCGCGGTGTTTCGTTGATCAGCGGCTCGACCCGCTGGAAAACGGCGTCGGTCGTCAGCGCCACCTTGGCCTCGGCGTCGGCGACCACCGATTCGATGCGGCCCAGCGAACGGTTGCGACGCGGCGGATAGACGGGCACTGCCGCCACACCAGCATACAAACAGCCGAAGAAAGCCGCGATAAAATCCAACCCGGCCGGATAGAGCAACAAGGCCCTTTCGCCCACGAGATTGTGGTCCTCGAGCCAGGCGGCGATGCCGCGCGCCTGCTTGTCGAGCTGCCGATAGGTCATGTGTACTTGCTCATCTTCGCCGTCGACGAGATAGACGAAAGCGTCCTCGTCGGGCTGATGGCTGGCACGATGTCTGACCAAATCGACCAGCGTTGGCGGACCGAAAAAGGTTCCTGGTAGCTTATCAAGATGCACGGCTATCCATGCTCCCACTGCACTAACGCGACACATTCAAGCTGCGTGTCGCTGGAATAAAAAAACAACAACCCCGAAATCGATTCGGTCGAATATGACCGCTAATGGCAGGACTTCTTTCGAACCCCGCAAAGACTTACCCAGTCGCATAATCCCCGCATCTTAGGGAACGCTAACAAAATACGCAACCGTACCCCCACTGACGAACGGGCTAAGTGCCACAACAGAGGTAGTTAGTTACCCCAGTGATAGTTGCGACAGTTGTAAGACTCCGATTTGGGTGTAAAAAATGTTTATTACCCCACATGGCGGGGGTGTAGAACTGGCCGTTAGCTATCAGAATATTTCTTGTTGTTCAGATTGCGATTGGCCCATAGAATCAGAGTGTACCCCCGATCAAGGGTTTATATGCAATTAACAGTGGCATCGCACGAATAGTTTTTTAGAGTCTTATTTTGTGCCTTCCACAGGAGACTATGGCAATCATGATTCGCATCGTCTGCCCCGGTTGTGGGGTGAAAATCAAAGCCAAGAAAAAATTGGCGGGCAAAACTCGTAAATGCCCCAAGTGTGGGGGGGAGATCGTCGTCCCCGAGCTAGCGGACACGCCGGCAGAGAGTCCAGCAGTCGAGATTGTCCATGCCAATCAGGCCGAGACACGGCTGCCGACCACCGCTTTGCCCGAACGGCTCAACCGACAGCACCGCTACCTGATCTGCGACAAGTCGCGCTTGCTGGCAAAGTGGCGAGACAACGGCCAAGGCTGGCAGGTCAAAGGCGCCTCGGGCTTTCTGGCAGCCAAGCGAAACGCCGAGAATCTGCCGGCCTACGGGCAGTTTACACTTGTCGAGTTGGAATTGGAGCTAACCGACGACGGCATACGTCTGGCGGCGATTTCTTCGTACCGCCTGGCGTCGCGTTTCGCCATGACCAAACTGGCCATCGGCGACGACGACATCCTCCGCACCGTGGAGGCGCCCGGCTCACTCAACCGCGAGCAGAAAAACGCCGTGCGAGCCTCCCTCAAAGACCAATTCATGCGCGAAGTATGGGGCGACTCGACCGACGTGACCGAGTATCTCAGCAACGCGGATTACCATTCGCCTAGCAGTCGAGTGGAGTGAGGCTTGAGTAGTAGTAGGGTGCGTCCGCGACGCACCAGGGCAGTGCCAGGCGAGCAATAGATTTTTTTCTGCAATAAATGCACCACTCTCAACGTTATAACCGTGGAAACACTCTTGTTTCCACATATAGCATCGCCCCCATGCTATAGGAATAGGCCAGACTGTATATAATGTCTCGGGAGTTACGACTATGAAACGCCTAATCGACTTATCCGCGGCAACATTATTTCTCCTACTCGTCTCCAATTGGGCCTTGCCCGGCTTCGCGGAAAGCTACCCGATTGTCGATACCGGACAGCAGCGTTGCTACAACAACTCCCGCGAAATTACTTATCCCAAACCCGGGAGTGCCTTTTTCGGACAAGATGCGCAGTACCAGGGCCACCGGCCGGAGTATCGCGATAATGGCGACGGAACCGTGACGGACTTGGCCACGGGGCTGATGTGGCAAAAAGATCCCGGCGATAAAAAAACTTATGCCCAAGCAGTTGCGGATGCTTCAAAATGTCGATTGGGTGGGTACAACGATTGGCGGCTGCCGACCATCAAGGAGTTGTATTCGCTGATCCTCTTCAGCGGCTCCGATCCCGATCCCCACGCCACGAACCGACCGCAACTGCATCCTTTCATTGATACCGACTCTTTCAAGTTCAGCTTCGGCGATGAAGCGAAAAACGAGCGTATCATCGATTCGCAATACGCCACTTCGACGAAATACGTCGGCAAGACCATGGGCGGAAACGAGACGATGTTCGGTGTGAACTTCGCCGACGGCCGCATCAAGGGTTATCCGGTGGGCCGAGCCCGTGGTCCGCGCGGGGAGAAGAAATATTATGTGATGTACGTGCGCGGAAACAGCGAGTACGGCAAAAACCAGTTCCACGACAACGGTGACGGCACTGTCACCGATCGCGCCACGGGGCTAACCTGGATGCAAGTCGACAGCGGCCATCTGCATGCCGGCAAGAAGAAGGACGGTCGACTGAACTGGTCCGAGGCGCTCGCTTGGGCCGAGCGGCTTGAACACGCCGGACATTCAGATTGGCGGTTGCCTAATGCCAAAGAGCTGCAAAGTATCGTCGACTATACCCGTTCGCCTTCGACCAGCAAGTCGGCGGCCATCGATCCCGTCTTGAAAGTTACGGCGATCAATAACGAGGGAGAAAAAACGGATTATCCATGTTATTGGAGCAGCACCACCCACAAACGTCTCGGGGGCGGGGCGGCGGCCGCCTATGTGGCTTTCGGCCGCTCGCTGGGCTGGATGCAGTTTCCAGGAGAATCGCGACAGTTGATGGACGTGCATGGCGCCGGCTCGCAACGCAGTGATCCCAAGGCCGGCAACCCGTCGCAGTTTCCCTACGGTCGCGGGCCGCAAGGCGATGTGATTCGCATCTACAACTTCGCCCGTGCCGTTCGTGGCGGCGAGGCAGAAGAGAAAACCAGCGGTCCGAAACTCGAGCCGATCAGGCCGCAACAAGCTGGGCCGAGGCGAGGCATGGGGCAGGGACGCGGGATGCAGCAGGGGCAGGGTATGGGACGGGGGCGCGGGATGCAACAGGGGCAAGGTATGGGACGGGGGAGCGGGATGCAGCAGGGCCAAGGCATGGGGCGGAGGCCTGGTATGCAGCAGGGCCAAGGCCAAGGACGCCGCCCGAGCTTTGTCCAACGGCTCGACCGCGACCGCGACGGCAAGGTCTCCAGGCAGGAGTTTGACGGCCCGGCCAACCATTTCGATCATCTCGATCGCAACGGCGACGGATACCTTTCCGAGGCCGAAGGGCCGCAAGGTCCGCCTGCGGGGCAACGGCCCGGATCGCGAGGAGGTCGGCGAGGAGGGTTTTGAATGAATGTTCAATGCCCTTCAAGTTTCGGGCCGTTCATCGCGCGGGGACAAGCCCCGCCGCTAACATTTATCCTCTGGCCTCTGCTCACTTACACATCCGCCAAATCCTTTGTGGCCGAATATTTTTCTAGATAGCTCCCCATTCTCAGCTTTCGTGCGGCGCTGGCGGAAGTCATGTAGCGGATCTTTCCGAAGATGGGTCGTTCTGGGCCCCAGGCTCGGTCGTATCGGCCTAGCACCCAGAATATGCCGGAGTAGCTGTTGGGATCCTGGCCGTCGAGGGCAAATTTGTTGTTCAACTCGATCATTACGTCCAGCGCCTCGTGCGGGCTACTCGACCACTTGAGGATCTTTTTTCCCCACAGCATTCTCATATAGTTATGCATGCTGCCCTCGCGCACGATTTGCGTTTGCGCGGCGTTCCAAAGCGGGTCGTGGGTGGCGGCGCGTTCTAATTCATCTAATGAATAGACATACGTGCGGGGGTCGGCCGCGTGTTCGGCCAGAGTGGTTTTGGCCCAGTGTGGCAGCGATTCGTATTGATCGTAATTCTCATGTCGTGCACACATATTGAATCCCAACTCGCGCCACGTGACCAGCTGGTCGAGAAAGGCTTCGGCCGCCGCGCTCATGCCCCACCAGCCTTCGCGACTGCCGCCGGCCGTGTCGGCCAGATCGGTGGGCGACCAGCGCTCGCTCTGGGCAATTTTTGTGAATATTTCATGCACGGATATATGTCCGAAGTGCAAGTAGGGCGAGAGGCCGCTGGTGCCGTCCACTGCCGGATGGTTGCGGTCGGCGGGATAGCTGGGCAGCTTGTTTTTTATGAAATGCTTGAGCCGCGCGGCGGCGGCCCGCGATCCGCCGGGCATGTTTGCGACCCGCACGTCGTGATCGATTGGCAAGCAGCGCAGCGACGCCGGGTCGGCGGCCAGCATTTTTGCCGACGCCCGTGGCCAACGCTGGCTGATGTCGCGCGGCAAACCACGAAAAGCCGGCAGTTCCAGACGTGCCAAGGGTTCGGACTGGGGCATATCCAAGAGATAATCTGGCAAGGCCCGCTGCAAAAACCGCCGCAGGGCATGGGCCGTGGTGAATACCTTGTCGGTGGCCCAGAGCGGCAGGAGTCCGTTCGAATCGACACTTTCGCAGCGCGCCGCCGCCCGTCGAGCAATCTCGGCCGTGTCGCTCTCGAAGTCCTTGATGGGATACTGGTCGGCGACAATCGCCGCGGCATGTTCGGCCAAGGCCGTGACCAGTTCGACCGCCTCGCCGCGTTGCGTTTCGACATAGGGATAGTAACGCAGTCCGGACTGTCCGGCCTTTTTGCAGGCCGCCACGTTGTCAGCCATGCCCCGCAGCACGAAGGCGTGATGCCGGTCGCTTGCCCAACGACCGCCGGCCGGAAGCGTCTCGACGATCAACAGCGGTTTTCGCAAATGCGTGGCGATTTCCAACGCATGGTCCAGGGCGTAGTTCCACGCCGTGCGGCGATAGGCCGTCATCCAATACAGCACGAACCGCCCTTTGGGATCGACGGCCCTTTGGTTGCAGCGAGTGATTCTGATTTCCGCAACGGCATGCTCAGTGGGTTGAAAAGACATGAGGTTATGCCGGAGTTTATTGGATGTTGGGTATTAGATTTCAGGCTTCGAAGGGCCGGTAATATACTAACCCGAAACGCAAGCGAAGGGAGCCGCGAAGTTTACTCTGATTTCTCCGCCCTTCGCTAGCGCTTCGGGTTAGTGTGGTGAGTAAGTAACAATCGATTCCTCATACCTCACAAAATCACGCCCGCTCGGGGCTTGGATTTTCTCGATGTGGTTTCGCAAGGCAAGTTCCTTTGGATGTGGATTAAGATAGACCTGATCGCGAAGGTGCTCTACTTCGAATATGCGCACGTAGTGGCCCACCAGCGCGAGGGGCACCGTCAGCGGCACCAGCCCGCGGTGATAGTTCATGATATGATCGAGCAGCTCTCGTTTGGCTGCGGCGTCCAGGTTCCTTTTGAAAAAGCCCATAACGTGTTGCAAGACGTTGGTATGTTTGGCGCGGGTGGCGATCTTCTTCAAAGCGGCTATGAAACGCGACTGATACTCGCTCTGCAATTCTTCGCGGGCAAGCATCTTCCACTGCGAAACCAACCGGCCCAACTGGTGGTAATCCTGGGACGAATGGGCCAGCAAGAGGAATTTGTGGGCAGTGTGAAACTGTATCAGGTCTGCGATATTCCAAGGCGTCTTCCAAAGCAGTTGCAGCTGGCGGTAGGCGTACGCCCGCGCTACCCAGTTCTCGCACAAGGCCGCGTCTCGCAAGCGTCCTTCTTCTTCGACCGGCAGATCGGGCAGTCGCGTCATAAGCTCTTGGGCAAAGATGCCACGACCGTCGCGGATTGGTTTTTGCTTGCCCTTGTATACGCGCACACGCTCCATGCCGCAACTGGGCGAGTTCTTTTTAAGGATATACCCGCTTAATTCAACTTTGGCCAGATCCTCCACCCGACGGCGGGCGTATGCCCTCATGGGGCCCGTAAGTTCGCGACCGTCGCTGGGCATTACAATCCGAATACTATCGCCATGCAGTTCCAGCCGCAAGCTGGGACGCGGCGTGGGCAGTCCAAGTTCCACCTCGGGACAGAC
>CAZISU010000194.1:0-8572 GCA_964541935.1 uncultured Planctomycetaceae bacterium
ATATGATATTCTTCATGGTACCGATGAAATGTTGCTGGCAGGACTTGCCTTCGGCGTAAGCGGTGCGGTCAGCAGCACCTGTAACTTCGCGGCACCGATGTATCGCCATCTGATTCAAGCGTTTTCGCGTGGCGACATAGAGGGTGCCCGGTTCTGGCAGGCTCGCGCCTACAACATGATCCGCGTGGTTTTGCGGCATCGAGGCCTTGCCGGACAGAAAGCCATGATGAAATTGATCGGTCTCGATTGCGGTCCAACCCGACTGCCCGTGCCGTATCTGTCCGACGCAGAACACCCCGAACTCCGTGAAGAACTGAAGACACTGGGCTTCTTTGAATGGATCGAGCCGGCAACGCTGGCAGATGGGAATGGACATCCGCACGCCATACAGTGGCTTCCTCATGTTTGATGCCGCGAGGAATATAAAATAACTTGTAGATCTGATCAACCTTATGTTAGAGATCATTGAGCAAGGGATTATTTCGTGCCATCAAAACGTTTGCCTGTTCAGGAACAGCCCATGACTCCCAAAGAACGTGTCAAGAGAGCGATCAAATTCAAGCATCCCGACCAGATACCCGTGAACGGTTACAAAAAATGAAAGCTCATAAGTGCCAAGCAGAACCTTGAGGACAAACCATGATTGAAGCAAACCGCCACGTCGACCTGGAGATGGTCAAGGAGCTGATCGAGGGGGCTATCGACAGCCGGCGCCTCCGCGTGGGACGAGAACGCCAGATGTGTGTCGCGCGGGGCGAAAAACCCGACTACGCACCGCTCATGCTCGGACATCCATATCAGACCCTCGCCGGTTCAAAAGAAATTCGCTGCTACAAGCTCGGAGATCATCATTTAATGGTCGGCGGAGCGCGTGTTCCCGAAATCGCGGACTATCCGCATTTCTCTTTCGCCCAGCAAATACTGTCCCCCGAAATAATGCTCTACGAAGCGTTTTGGGACTTGTTGAGTTGGGCGCGAACGCCCGATGACGGCCAACTCTCGGTCCGGCCCAACCTTTGTTTTGTTTTGGGAACCTCCTTCGGCATGGAATATGAAGCGGGCGAAGATGGATCGGCGTGGTTCAACAAGCCCGTTGACCTGGATCACGCTCTGCAAACGGACCTTTCGGATCTGCGAAATTTGGGCCAGGTTCCCCTTGTACTAGAACACATCCATTTCTTCCGCGAGAATCTGCCCGCCGAAGTACATATTGCTTTGCCCGCAGCCCTCGGGCCGATCAACCAGGCGGACGCCATCTTGGGCACGGACATGTGGGAGAAGTTTTATGATGCCCCGGAAAAAATGCACACGCTAATGGACAAGATAACCGATGCGATTATCGAATTCCGGCGGTTATGCCAGGAGGCGGCCCAAAGTAGCACGGATACCTATATAGGTCCACTCTATCTGCCATTTGACTGCGCGAAAATCGGCAACGATGCGATGGTAATGATGTCGCCCAAAATGTTTACCGAGTTCGTCCAGCCATATACGGCTAAGTTATGTCAGGCTTTCGGTGGTGGACTTCATCACTCTTGTGGTTTCTACCCCGACTACCTCTCCTTAATATGTGATACGCCGGGCATCAAAATCGTGAACTTCGGCGAACCGCGGCTTTGGGACATGGAAAAGACCGTCGCCCAAATCCATCAAACCGGCAATCTTTATCACGGAGGATGGTATCGAGAGGCCGGTGAACCGCTCGAAGATTACCTGCGACGCGGCCTTGCAATTTGCGGGCCTGATAAAAATCAAGCCATCCTCTTTGCCATGGGCGAGGGCCCCTGGCCGCCGCCGGCCGAGACGATGGACATGTGGTACCGTCTGCAAAACTAGAAATTTGGCCCACCAGCCTGTCTTAATTGGAGAACACCACTTATGAGAAGACGGATCGAATGTGCCATCAAAACGTTTGCCGAACAAGGAACAGCCCATGACTCCCAAAGAACGTGTCAAAAGAGCGATCGAATTCAAGCATCCCGACCAGATCCCCGTGTTTTCAGATGAACAGTCTGACGTGGTTCGTTTGAGTTACGTTGATCCGACGGGTTGGGCTCCAAGAAATCGTCCCCATGGCGAGTTTAAGGATGAGTGGGGCTCTGTGTGGTACACGCAGGATGAGACACAAGGCCACGTGAGGCGACCCGCCATCGCGAACATCGAGGAGGCTTGCAAGTTTGTCACTCCGGACCCTCACTTGCCGGCACGTTGGGAAGTTCTCGATTCGGTGATAGAAGCCCACAGGGACCAATACATTGTGGGTAACGCCCAGTACCTCTTGTACGACCGGCTGACATTTCTTTTGGGGCAGACGTCGGTTCTGGAAGGCCTTCTCCTGGACGTGGACACTCTCAAACCCTTGATGGATAGAATAATCGATTTTGAGATGGCCATCGTCGATGAAATGGCAGATCGGGAGGTGGATGGGATCAGGTTCTGGGACGACATCGGTGCGGCACATGGTGTGATCATGGGACCGAAAACCTGGCGAGCTGTCCTCGCACCATATTACAAAAGAATCTTTACGCACATTCACGAGAGAGGCCTTGACGTGCACTGGCATAGCTGCGGCCATTGCGTGGACGTTATGGAAGATTTGATTGAGATGGGCGCGGATGTCTTCAGCATCGGCGAGCCGTTCATGATGAGCCTGAAGAAACTTTCAGACAGTTTCAAGGGACGCGTGTGTTTCGAATGCTCGCCTGACAACCGTTCGGTATTGTCGAAAGGCAATGAACAGGACATAAAAAAAGCCCTGGACCAGTTGATCTCCGCTCTGGGCGGTCCAAAAGGCGGATTAATTCTGGTCGCGGCGGCCGACAACTTCGATTGCCTGCCTTCGGATACGCGGAGAATAGTAATTGACGCAGCGCTGCGAGCGCGAACCGCTGGTTATCCTTCCTATCGGAGCGAGTGAATTCCGCACGATCTTGGAAAGGATGTGTAAGGACAACAGCACGCAGGCCCAAAGGCATTTTAACTTCTGAACCAACTTTAACCATCAAAAGGAAACAACATCATGCAATCGACCCCGGCCAGATTTGCATTATTTTTTGGCAATCGAGGATTCTTTCCCTCGTCCCTGATGGCGTCCGCCCGCCGAGATATCAAAGACGTTCTCACCTCGCTCGGGCACGAGACGATCATGCTGGACGAGAGCGCCACCCGCTTCGGGGCCGTCGAGACGCCGGAAGAGGGTCGTCGCTATGCCGCGTTTCTCGAACAGAACCGCGGCAAGTTCGACGGCATTATCATCTGCCTGCCGAACTTCAGCGACGAAAACGGCGCGGCCGAGGCGTTTCGCAAAGCCAACGTGCCGATCCTCATTCACGCTTATCCCGACGAGATGACCAAGCTCTCGTCGCAATTCCGCCGGGACGCGTTTTGCGGAAAAATCTCCATCATGAACTTGTTCCGCCAGCAGGGTATCAAGTTCACTGCGCAAAAACCCCATGTCGTCGATCCCGCTTCGAAACAGTTCGCCGAGAATATTGACTATTTCGACCGCGTCTGTCGCACGGTGGCCGGCATGAAGGATCTTCGCGTCGGCGCGATTGGCGCAAGGACCACGGCCTTCAAGACCGTGCGATTTGACGAGTTGGCGCTGCAACGCAGGGGCGTCACCGTCGAGACCTACGACCTGTCGTCGATCCTCGCCCAGGTCAACGCGGTCGACCCGGCCAACGACAGTTACAAAGCAAAGGCCTCCATTTTGAAAGACTACTCGGACTGGAAGGGAGTACCGGAAGAGTCGTTCGCGAACATCTGCAAGCTTGGCGTCGTATTAGACGAGATGATTGAAAGCGACAGCCTCGATTGCCTCGCAATCCGTTGCTGGCTCGAGATTCAGCAGCAACTCGGCGTCTCGCCATGCGTGCTCCTGTCCGAGCTGAACGACCGCGGCATCTCGTTCGCCTGCGAAGTGGACCTTGGCAGCGCCGTAACCATGCGGGCCATCTCATTGGCCACGGGCACGGCCGCCGCTTGCCTCGATTGGAACAACAACTACGGGGATGATCCCGACAAGTGCATTCTCTTCCACTGTGGTCCCGTCCCCCAATCGATGATGCTGGAAAAAGGCCGGATCGAAGACCACCAAATCCTGGCCACGGCCGTTGGACCCGGCTGCTCGTTCGGCTGTAATGTCGGACGCATCAAACCCTCGACGATGACCTACGGCAACCTGCTGTCGGAGGACGGCCGCCTGCGAATGTACGTCGGCCACGGAGAGTTCACCGACGATTCCGTGCCACATGAGTTTTTTGGCACCTCGGGCGTGGCGAAAATCGAAACTCTCCAGGACGTTATGCTGATGATCGGCAACGAAGGTTTCCATCACCATGTGGCCGTCTCAAACGGATCGGTCCGGGAACCGCTGGCCGAAGCCTTGGAGAAGTATCTCGGCTACGAAGTAATCCGCGTATGACGATTATGACCGAAACCTTGAACGAGCTGATCAGGCAACTGGACTCTTGCGATCGGAAGAAGCGGCTTGCCGCGCTCGAATCGCTGTGTGATCGCCAACGGCTTGGCTTGCTCGACGACGCAGTCCCGGCGGGCCCCGTGCTGCCGAGCTACGACCACGTTCACACGACTGTATCCTACGGCTTCGCCGTGCCGGGCGTTCACTCGGTCTCACGCATGGTCTGGGCTGCCCACGAGGCACACTCCGATTCAACATTGATCGTAGAACACGAGTCAGTGGCCCATTTCGCCGAAGCGGAGCAAGCCGTCGCCATTGTGAATCGCGGCATAGCAAATCCGCTACGGTTGATTCTTGGCGTGGAGTTCAAAACGCCCATCGCCCTGAACGACATGGAATCCCGATTCTTCAGCCGGGACATTGCCCGAGAATGGGGACAGGGCGAAGCGGCTTGGATCGTCGGCATTGGCGCAACGCCCAGTGACGAACTGTCGCAATTGGCCGCCCAGTTTCAGAAGGCAAAGCGGCTCCGTGCCCGACAGAAGTTGCAGCAGTTGAACCGCCATCTGGCGCTGACTCCTCCTTTAAGTTTATCGCAACTGTTGACTCCCGAGGGTAACATAACCGACCGTACGCTCTGCTCCGCCGTGGCCGACGCGCGGTGGCCCGATGCGAACGCTGCTGCCCAAGCGAAACACCGTAGCGATGTGCGTGCAATGTTGAACCCCGGCAGTCCGGGCTATGTCGTCTATCCGCCCGGTCTGCCGAGCTATCAAGACCTGATCGGCAAACTCTCTCGTCTCGGCATGACGCCGACCTTCACCACACAACTTCGCGGACAACAACTCGCCAAGGCCTTGCCGTTGCTAAAGTCCTGGGGGATCGGCGCCCTGGACATCGCGGGCATTGAGCCGGACGACACCAACTCGCATCGCGATATTTGGAAGATCATCCAATTGGCCGAGCAGAACAGGCTGGCGCTGGTTGGTGGTTCCGACTATCGTGGAGCCGGTACAGGCTGGACCGAACATGCCACATGGATGGACTGCCCACTGATACGCACAACAATCGACCGTCTAGCCGCGCTTGATCAATCATCGCCCGACCGGTGTAAATAACTTGTCCTTTCCAAGATCTCATGCACATGATCTCTAGAAACCGCCTCCTTGCAGAATCTCGATATCGTGAGTGTGGCATATTTCTCGCATCAACTCGCGAAGCCGAGTGCCAACCGCTCCGCTCAGAACTTGCTTGAAGATGTTGACGGCCTTTATATGTTCAACTGCCATGCGACCTGCGAATGGATGAAAACCGGCACTGTTGTTTACACCGTGCCGACATATGACTTGTTCCTCGAACTTGTCAAGCACACTAAACCTTAGTAGCCAGATGAAAAATGCTTATTTTACGAACACCTTGTGTTTTTACGGTAGTCTTCTTCGTTGCTTTGTGTTCAACGGTTAGCTTTGCCGACGAGAAGGTTGTCTTTGTGCCTAACGGGCCCGAAGATGTTGCAGACACGAGTATCCAGCTAAAGTCTCGTGACAAAACATGCGGCAATGCCCACTCACTACCGGCCGGAAAAGGATCCAGACCTGACGAAGATGCTCATCTTCTCATCCGTTTCAAACATCTACCCAAGCTGCGGGCCGAAGACATAAAATCGGTTCGACTGGGCCTGTACCGCCAGTGGAAAGGCGATCCGGCCTGGGACGGCGCAAACCTGCTGCTGATGGTTCTGCAGTCACCAAAGCCGTTCGACGAACAGACCAGCACCTGGAGCACCGCGGCCGCCAAGCCAAAGCCGAACGCCACGTTAGACGAGGGTACCGCTCAGTCCGTCAGCCATGAATGCTCGAACATATACATTACCACCAACCCCACTGGCCAAGGCGAATATAAATGGGCCGATGTTACCAACTTCGCTCTGGCCTGGCTCGACGGCATGTCACCCAACAACGGCCTGCTCACGCTGACCGACTACCACCGCAGCAGCCCATACCCGGGCAGCGCCATGATCGGCTCGAGCGAAGGCTCCGCCGAGCAACGCCCGGTTCTAGAGATCACCTACTACACCAAGCCCGCCGGCGCCGAATCGCCTCGGCACACCATCGTTTATCCCCAAAACGCCACGCACACTGAACGCAGCGCGGTCCGCGAGCTGGTCCAATCTCTGCGCAGCGCAACCGGCCGCTGGTACGAAACGCTGCCCGAGGACCATTTCGACGGTAAAACTCCGGCCATATATGTCGGCTGGACGAAGTACGCTGCCACCGCCGGCATCGACACCAACAGCTTTGCACTCGACAGCTTCGAGATCCGTCCGCAAGGTGAGAACCTGATCCTCTGCGGCTCACGACCGCGTGGAAATCTATACGCAGTGGCAGAATACCTGGAAACCTTCTGCGGATTCCGCTGGTTCACAGTCATGGGCGAAGTGAAAACGCCTAAGCTCGACCAACTGCCGCTGCCCAAAGTGTGCAAACGCTACCAGCCCGCCTTTGCCTCGCGCGATCTGATGATCCCATACCCCATGGGCGACGCCCGCCACAACGACCCGGGCATGGCCGGCGTTACTGACGTGCAAGCCTTCGACCGCTGGATGGCGATGAACCGCATCAACGGCAGCGCTGCCGCCTTGCACTACCCCTTGCTGCAAATCCCTTCGAAAAAATACGGACGTTTCTTCCAGCCGTACATGAACGGCTATCACACATTGCCGCAGTATATCGACGGCGTCGCTCGCAAAAAAAGCGACCCCGAGTGGATGGCCTTGAATTCGGCCGGAACTCGTTCGAGCAGAGACTTGTGTTTCAGTAACCGGGAAATGCGCAAATATCTTCTGAAAGTTTTGCGTGAAGACATACGCAAGCGGGGCGAGTATGGCACATACTCGGTTAGCCCACCCGACGGCGCCTCTTATTGTATCTGTGCGGATTGCACACGCATGATCTATAAACACGGCGCTGCGGCGGCCCCCTATGTTGATCTCGTCAACTACCTTGGCACCAGCATCGCGGACGAATTCCCCCAGGTCCACCTCGAGTTGTTGGCCTATGGTCCGTTCCGAGCTCCGCCGCGTGAGATGCGCTGTGAACCCAACGTTTTGGTCCGTAGCGCTTTGATCTACAAATTGCAATGGGACAGCCTAGACTTCGCCGGCAACGAATCGCAAATCAAAGATCTAAAAGGCTGGCTCAAGGTCGACTCGAAGCAGTTACAGATTTGGGACTACCCTCACCACTACGGCACCAGCGCTCGGCTATACCCTGTTGCACGCACCGACGCCAAAGATCCATCCGTTTTGCGATGGCTCAAGCAGGCCCTGGCCGATACGAAGATCGCTCATGCCGGTCTGGGCATTGCCACCAGTGCGGACACCTCGGGCAAACACTACATCAGCCTCGACGGCGGCATGAACATTGTGACCGACTGCCCGGTTGTCCCGTTACCGACATTGATTGTCAACTATCGCAAAAACACTAAAATAAAGAAACTCGAACTGGCCCCCTCGATGCTGGGCCGTGTTTCCAGCGATAGCCCCGACGCCCCGGCCCCCAAACACCCTCAGTATGTCCTCGAAGCGGCCCAAGTGACCGGCTCGCCCAATGCCCAAGGGCTTTGTTCGATGATCTATGTGAGATACGATCTGGCGGCTCTACCCAAGGGTGCGAAGCTCGCTGATGCGGTCTGCGAGATTTCCAAGAATGGCGAAAAAGAAGTTGACGAAGATGGGACGTTCGAAGTCTACGCCGTACGGCCCGGCAGCGACTGGAGCGGCTCGGTCACCTGGAACAGCAGGCCCAAGCTGCGATCGCGTCCAGCCTTCAAGCTCCCGGCCTACAAAGGTTACGATGCTTTCGAAAAACACGAAGCAAACTTTCCGCAACCCAACCTGTTCACTATGCTCGAGAGCCTGCGTCTTTACCGTCAGATGGGCGTCCGTGGCATGTTTCTCGAAACTAGCGGCGCCTTGCTCAACCAGCATTGCATGCCCGACATAGTCTTTTGGGTGCTGGCCAAGGGCATGTGGGACACGTCGCGCAGCGGAGAAGAAATTGTTTGTGACTATTGCGATTCGTACTTCGGCCAGGCCGGAGCGGATGTTTTCGCCTATCTCAAAGCGTTAGACGTAGCCTACAAAAACGA
>CAZISU010000195.1:0-8543 GCA_964541935.1 uncultured Planctomycetaceae bacterium
GCAACCAGGCCGGTTGTACGACTTCACCCTCGTTTGCCAGCGGCGGCGGGCCCCAGCCCCAGGCCTCCATGCCAGCCACGTTGGCGCCGCCCGCGCGGGCCTGGCCCAGGGCCACTGGGTATAGCAGCCGTGCGAACTGGCCACCCAACGGCGGTTGTCGCTCGACGATCTGGAAGTCATAGACCAGGGCGTCGGCCCCGCCAACCGAGCATACCTCGCCGTTGATAACGGCCGGCTCCCACAGCGAGAACGCCCGCATGGGCAGCGGCTCGCCCTCGTCGTCCTCTTCGTCGCCTTCAAGTTCCATGGGCTGTCCGTCATCACCGACAAGCGGCATTCCCACCAGTTCGGCCGTGGCCAGACCGCGGCGGTCGATGGCCGTCGATGCGGCGATTTGCTGAGGAGAAATTCGCGGCGTGAGGAAATCGTAATCGCCCTCGGCGGCCTCAGGCGGTTCGAAAATTTCGGGGTCGAACTGGATTTTCCAACGTTCCATTTCCAGCGTGTGACAAGTGGCGCAGGCGTATTTGTCGATGACTTTTTGGCCTTCGACAATCGCGCGACGGCGGCCCGCCGGATTATGCACGTATTTCTCGGCCGGCGGTTCGGCCACCAGGCCGAGAATGAAAGTCGCAATCGCCTCGGATTCCTCGGGCGTGAACCCGAAACGGCCCATGGTCAACTGCTCGTTGTAACCCTTATTGTCGGCCATCTTGTAATCGAAGCTGCGTGGCGCCCGTAGTTTTTGCCAGAGGAAACCCTCGCGACGCTGCGCTCGCAGGGCTTCTTTGTAAAATTCCTGATCCGTACCTTTGTCGGTGATTTGGTCGGATTTTTTCGGCTCGTTCAGCCCATTGAAGCGATGCACCTGCCCGAAGGCCAGCAGCGATTCTTGTTTGCGTCCCCAATCCGAAAGCTGCGGGCCGATGGGCTGGGCCAGTTCGAAGCCGGGTATGTCGTGGCAGGCGTAGCAGCCGCGTTTGGCTATAGTGCGACGGCCGACGTAGCGGAGCTTTTTCTCTTGGCTGATTTTGCCCAATAACTCAACGGCATCGCCTTGGATGCAATCGGCCAGACGCTCGGGTATACCCTCGGCCAGATAACGCTCGGCCTGGGCGCGGGGGAAGGTTTTGGCCAAGTGTTCGAGGGCCAGTTCGTCCAGGTCTTTCTCAATAACGGCCGGCGGGGCGGCCGGTTTTGGGCCCTTGCCCGTGAGCAGGTAGGCCGCGATATCGGACGGCGGGTCGCTGTAGTGGGGCTTGGCGTCTTTTTTGTCTTTGTCGGCCGGCATTTGCACCGGTTCGAGCATGGCGTCGGGCATGACTGTATGCGTAGCGTGTCGCGAGGGGTCGCGGATCCAACTTGCCAGCCAATCGCCCGCTTTTTTGCCGCTGTATTTTGAGCCCAAGCCCGAGAGGTCGGGGCCTTGCGTGCCTTGCGATTGAGGGAAATCGGCGTGTTTGTGACAGGCCAGACAGCCTTGGATTTCGAACAGTGACTTACCACGCTGGGCCGATGCCGCTTCGGTAACTTGCGGTGGAAGCGGGGCCGGGGCGACCGTTTGCGAGGCGTCGAGCAGCCAGCGGCTAGCGGCGGCCAACTCGACGGCTTCGAAACGCTGGGCTTCGTCCAGGCGACGCCCGTCGAGGTGTTCGTGCAGTCCGAAGAAATGCGGCATACGCGTGGCGGGTTTGAAACGCGTGGGGTTGGCGGTCCAATCTTGAATGAAGGCCGCGTCGAGCCGCCCGCCCACGCCACGCAGGCTGGGTCCGACTTTTCGCATTGTGCCGGGCGCCGGGTTGCAGTTGGCCAATAAAGCCAGCAGGGCTTGCGAGTGGCGGCCCAGTTCGGACGATTGTTCTGCGTCGATCGATTCAGCCAACGCGCGGCGGGCGGCCGCGTCTTCGGGCTGCTCGGCGACGGCAGCGGCCAGCTTGCGCTGATCGTCGTCCAGTGCCGGGTCGGACATGAGTTGTAAGGCGGCCTCGCTGTAGCTCGGTTCCAGACGCATGTCGGGGCCTATCGAGCTGCCCGAGGGCGACAGGCCCTTGATTTCGTGGCAGCAGAAACAGCCGTTTTCGCGGACCAGATGATACCCGGCCATGAGCTTCGGGGCCGGCGGCTGCTTGAAACGCTGGCTGGGCTCAAGGTCGGCCACGTTGTGATGGCACTTCAAGCAGCGGCTTTCGGCAAACCGCTGGGGCATCATGGGGAAGTCCCAGTGGTGGTTGAGGAACCAGCCGTGTTCTTTCTTCCAACGCTTACGCTGTTTCGGATCGTTGGGCGAGTGCGAGGCGAACTTAAACGCGGTGGCACTGCCTTGCCCGTCGTGGCAGATCGTGCAACCGAAATCAGCAGCCGGGTGCGGGCTCATCGAGCCTGCGAACAGGTCGAGACGCGGATGCGATTGGAAGGGATGCGCAAGCCCGCGACGGACTTCTAATTCGACAACCACATCCCGCACCCCATCTTCATCCTCTCCATCCTCTCCATCACCTTCGTTGTCTTTGTTTCCTTCTGTTCCTTCCCCTTCCGTCCCTTCCGTTTCGCCGGCAGCCAAAGCCAATAGTCTCTTCTCAACGTCCTCGCGGCTTTCGGACGGTTTCCCATTGATCGATAATATCACGTCGCCAACGGCCAAGTCTGATTTAGCGGCGGGTGTAAGCGGTAGGATTGCTCCGACTGTGGGCGCTTCGGCGCAGACCATGCCGCGAGGCGACAGTGAAAGACCAAAGACCTCGGCCAGCGTCGGGCTCGCGTCAATCGACTTCTTGTCGTTTTCTTCGGCGCTCTCATCTTCTTCGCCATCGCTGCCCAGGACGATTTTTACCTTCGCAATACTCTCCGCCGCAATGGCCCCGTCGCACGGCTTTCCGGCTTTGGTTTTGACGATACCCTGGTGGCAGGTCGTGCAACGGTCGAAACGTGCCACGTCTTGGAAGTTGTAGTCGATTGTCAAGTCGGGCAGCCAGATCTGTTCGACGGCCAGCGGTCGACCGAAGGCGTCAACAACCGGCATCCGTAAGAGTCCCTTGGCCAGATTGGGGTTCTGTTGGTCCAACGCACGCCGCAACTGCTCGATGCCGCCGCGGTGGTCGTCAATCGCCTTTTGGGCGGTTAAAACCGGCTCGTCAGCCTTTGCCAAAATGGCCACCAGCGCCGCCAAGTGCTGGATCGCGGCCTGGCTTTCGAGTTCTAAGCGGTCGACGTCGGCCTTGATCTCGTCGGCGCGGGCTTGCAGCTTATCCAGACGCTTCTGATCGGCATCGACTCCCACGGACGCTTCGAACGCGCTGCGAGCTTCGTCGAAGTCGGCCTTGCGGAACCGTAGCTTCCGCTCGGCCCCATGTTGCTCGAAGCGAGCCGCATCGACGTGTTTGTTGAATTCGCCCAGCAGTGTTTGGCGCGTTTGGTCCGATGGCGATTGTGCGAATTCCCGCTGGGCCGCTTGCAACTGTGCAAAGTCGGGCACGTCGGCCTCGCGGCGTCTGGCATCGTCCTCGACTTGTTTGCAAAAGCCGTCGAATACCGCCTGCTCGCCCAACGCGGTTTGAGCTTGGGCCAGGGCCTCGGTAAGTTCGTGCTCGCGGTCGAGGTAGTCTTGCCCTTGTTCGGCCGCCAGGCGGGCTTCGGTCAGCCAGGGCTCGATCTGGTCGCGGTATGTCGACTGATAGCCCTTCCACTCGCGCCAGTGGTCGGCCGCCAACATCCACACCGTCACCGCCAGCAACGCCAGAGACGAAATGGCGAATACCCAGTGCATCCGCTTGATATTGAAATATGGTACTTCGGGAGAGGGCATTGCTTAGAGCTCAAAAATTGGCAAAATATTCCGGGATACTCACGATGTAACTCACGTTCAAAGTCCAACGCAGCACCATTTTTATGGGCAGCATCAGCATCAGTAGTAGCAGTAGGATCATGACTGTGTATCGCGTCAGGCCCATCCGTTGGTAGAACGAGCGTAAAAATGTGCGGCTCAGAAACACCGGCAGGCCGACGAAATAAACGCCCAGCAACGTCAGGCCGGCGATCTCGCGCCAGACGATTGTGGCCGTGCGGGCGACGAACCCCGCCGCGGCCGATACTTGCGGAAGGCTTTGTCCCAACCAGACCGTCCAGAACATTTCCGAGAGCTTGATGTTCGAGGCGGCCACGATTTTATGTGGGTCGCGGAACTCGTAAAGCCCGAAGAAACACCAATTCGGCCCGCGCATGAACGTGCCGATGAGGATTAGTAGGATCCAAAGCTGCAGGAATCCGAACTGGAACACGAGGTAGGCGAAGCGTCGCTGTTTGATTGTGTAATAGCCGTCGCCCTGCTCGTTGAAATCGAGGTAGGGGATGGCCATCAGGCCCACGATAGTGAGAACCGGTAGCGTGACGCCGGCGATCGAGGCGTCGAAATAGACCAGCATCTCTTGCAGGCCCAGAAAGTACCAGGGCGCTTTGGACGGGTTGGGCGTAACCACCGGGTTAGCTGGCTCTTCCAGCGGGGCTTGGATCGATAGCGACCAGACCAGCAGCACCACGGTGGCGAGTATCATGCCGATCAGTTCCAGGTAAACCACGTCGGGCCAAACTAGCACTTTTTGGTCGAAGTCCTTTTCCCGCGGCGGTAGTCCTTTCGCCAGGCGGCCGTCGTTTTCCACCGCTTGGGCCGTGCCCCACCATGTGAAAATTCCCAACAGAAAGACCATGGCCACGATGGGCACGTTGTCGGGCTTGGTCACCACGGCGGCGAATTCGGGGTCGGTTATCGACGCGCCCATAAACAACAGCGCGGCGTTCAAGCCCGCCCAAGCCACGGCCGGGATTACGAACAGGCGGCGGCCCAGGTACATGACCGTGAGGAACACAAATGTGCCCACGGTAAAGCTGACCGGGCCGATGAGCCCGTCGATTTGGGTTTTAGCGGCTTCGGAAAGTGCAATCGCGTGGCCGTCAAAGGCCTGATAGGCGGCCACGGCGAAACCGCCAGTGACGGCCGCCCACGCCAACATCCAGAAGAACCGTCGCCGGGCCAGGCAGTACCACACGGCAACCACCACATAGTACCAGCCCAGGAAGTTGGACATCTCTTGAGCAAATTCGTGTGGGTCAAAATGCATCTATTCGATTAACGCTTATTTCTTATGGGAATTTACTTGGGGCCGCTCATGCCGCCGTCTTTGCGAATCCGCCAAAAGTGTAGGCCGATTAAAAACGAGCACACCAGCGGGATGGCCACGCAGTGCAGGATGTAAAACCGATTGAGAGTCTCCTCGCCCACGATCCGCGCGCCTAAGAGGGCAAAGCGGCTGTCCGATCCGCTGGTGATCATGTCGATACCGCCCACCGAGAGAATCTGTTGCCCCGGCCCTTCGTAGCCGATAAACGGCACCGCACGGGCCATGTTCGATCCGACTGTAATGGCCCACATCGACAACTGGTCCCAGGGCAGCAGGTAGCCCGTGAAGGATAAAAGCAGCGTCATCACCAGCAGCAAAACGCCCACCACCCAGTTGAACTCGCGCGGTTTTTTGTAACTGCCGGTGAGGAAAACCCGATACATGTGCAGCCAAACGGCAATTACCATGGCATGCGCGCCCCAGCGATGCAACTCGCGCAAGACGCCCAACGAAACCACGTCGCGCAGGGCCAGCATGTCGTTATAGGCCCATTGCAAGGTCGGTCGATAGTAGAACATCAACAGCACGCCGGTCACAGTTTCCAAGAGGAACAGGTAGAACGTGATAGCGCCCATATACCAGGTGAATCCCGGGCGGATCACATGCTTTTTGACCGAAACCGGGTGGATGTGCAGCACGAAGTTGCTCATCACGGCCAGAATCCGATTGCGCCGGTCCAGTGGCGGAGCGTGTCGAAAAACGCTCTTCCACAACTGCGAGGAGCGGATCGAATCGATTATTTTTTCGCCTAGAGCCATTTTGGAGGTTTCAGGTGTGAGGTTTCAGGTTTGGGACTTGGGACTTGGGACTTGGGACATTGCTCATTGAGCCTTCCTCATTCGCCATTCTTAATTCCTTCGTCATTCTGATTTCTACATTCGACATTGTCCCTCCTACGCCTGCACAAAACACCCCGGATCGCTCCACTGGCCCAGCTCTTCTTGAAAACGCTTGCTCTTGTCGACCTCGAGCTGACCGTCGTCGGCGATGCGGATGGCGTAGCGTTCGAGCGGACGCGGGGCGGGGCCTTCGTAGTTGATGCCGTCTTGATAGAAACCGCTGCCGTGGCAGGGGCACTTGAACTTTTGCTCGCTGTCAAGCCAGAGCGTGATGCAGCCCAGATGAGTGCAGATTGTACTTAATGCATAGATCTGCTGCTTGCCGCCATACGTCCCGTTGACCACCCACACGCCATATTGCTCTTTGAAACGTGTTTCGACATGGCCGGGCGCGTAGTCGGCCGGAAATCCGACGCTAAAGCGGTTGGGCGGCTCGGTGAGGATGTTGGGGAAGAAAAACCGCAAGGTGGCGGCTCCCCAGAGCCCGAAAACGGTCCCCAAGGCGGCCAGCCCCAGGGCAAATCCCGAACGCAGCACGCCGCGACGGACTGGGTCGGGCTTGCCATGGCAGCAAGAGCTCCCTTTGGCTTCGCGGCCGTCCATGTGGTTGCCGGTGAAACGGTTTTCGGTCTTCTTTTCGCTACCGTCGGGGCGTATCTCGCCCTTGCTGCGGCCACACGGACACAAATTATTATCGGCCATGGTTCCTACTCTCGCGTAACCTTGGTAGATATCGCCTCGGACTCAGACCAAAAACGGGCATGGCCTGGGCGAGGTGGTATTGATTCAAACTTAGGCAGGAAAATTTAAGGCGGGCCGGGAAAACCGCGTTCTTGGTCGCGCTATCCCTCAGTGTAGGTGGGGCGATATAGCTACAGGGACGTGTCTCCCGCTTGCTAGTACCGTTTCTGTGCGCACTTTCTTTTATCGCCTCAACGGCTCGCTGTGTCAACCTTTACCTTGAATTCTTTGCCGCGGAAGTTGTTGCTGGTAAGTCAAGTTTTTCCTGATAGACCACAGACTCATAGGCCACGCATACAACCCGGCATCGATATTGTTGGACGCTCTCCCCAAGTCCCAAGTCTCAAGTCCCAAGTCTTATCCCAGCAAGCAATTCTATCAAGAACCTTTATCAGTTGACGTTGTGCCGAGTGGAAAAAACTTATAATATTATAGAGCCCTGATACTCCTTTTTAAGATTCGTGAATTTACATGACCCCCATACGCCTGACAGATCAGTTCAAATCGCTTTTGAACCTGGCGATTAAGATGTCGAAATCGGTCGATGCCGATGGCGTATTGCTGATGGCCGACGGCCCGGCCGACTGGTCGAAGCTGAAAAGGCTCTGCCGCACGCAAAAGATTCTGCTGGCCGCCGATTTGGAAGAACATCTGGCGGGGGCCGACGAGGCAGGGTTCGAACGCGTGATCCTCGATATGCCCGGTGGCAGTCCGATCTATGAACGTCTAACCCAGGCCCTGCTCGAAGCCGTGGCCGACGATATTCTGGTCCCCGGCGCTCTGGTCGTGGCCCTTTACAGCGGTTTCGAGGCCGAATCCATCGACTCGATCAGCATAATCAACCTGGGCGAGCACCTCGACCGCCTGTCTGGGCGTGATCTTCGCCAGTTGGAAACCTGTGTGCCGCTGGATACGCTCAAAATTGTCGTAGACCTGGCCGTGGAGATCGGCCGCGACGGTCGCGAAGGGCACCCCATTGGCACGATGTTCGTCGTCGGCGATTCGCGCAAGGTCATGCCGCACACACACCCGGTCGGATTCGATCCGGTCAAGGGCTACAACCGCAACGATCGCAATCTGGACGACGCCCGCGTGCGCGAAGGCATCAAGGAGGTCGCGCAGCTCGACGGGGCGGTCATCGTTTCGGCCGAGAATTTCGTAGAGGCCACGTGCCGCTACATAGATTCGCCAGCCACGAATATCAGCCTCTCCAAAGGCCTAGGCGCCCGCCACTGGGCGGCGGCCGCCATCAGCCGCGAAACCCGCGCCGTGGCCGTCACGGTTAGCCAGTCGAACGGCACCGTGCGGATATTTCAAAACGGCGAAGTCATGCTCCGCATCGAACCAACGCACCAGCGGCCGATGGTTTGGAAGAATGTGTGAGAAAAGCTGACAGGCTTCACTCATTTGTCACCTTCGGCAACTTTGCCCGTGGCAACCCATTCCACGCTGCGGCAGATCAGCTTCTTCATGCTGGGATTTTTGATCGCCTTGTAGTCGTGTCCCAAGGCGTTATGCACCGAGCGACCTTCGCCGTACTTGACGGTGAAAACCAGCGGCTCGGTCTTCTTGCTCCAATCCGAATCGGCCGTCACCAGCGGATGGATCTCGGTATCGCCCTGCAAGCTGGCGTATAACTCGTCGAAGATTTTGAACCCTTTCATGCCTTTGGTGATGGGATGATCGCTATCGGCGATATCGGCGGCAAGCACACTGCGCGGCCCATGGCCCGAGGTGCCCATCACCCACGTTCGGCCGCAAAGCTTGCCGAACTCGTCCCACTCCTTGAAAG
>CAZISU010000196.1:0-8528 GCA_964541935.1 uncultured Planctomycetaceae bacterium
CCTTAACCCAATCCATACTCTCATAACCCCTGGACCAAAAAATGGGGGCACCTCAGGGGGTTCACAGATGAGCGGTGTTGTTGGTACATTGGTCGTGCGTAAGCTGGAAATATTTCGATTGGCACTGCGAGGAGGAAAAAGTGAGAAATACTGAAAGTTCTGCCGGCCTCCTTTGTGTAGTGGCGCGAAATGTGGCGAAGAAGATACCTTGGGTAATTTGGGTCTTGCCGATAGTCGTGGCTGCCGGGGGGTGCGATTCGAGCGGGAGTGGTGCAAATACTGCAAATGGTGATGTCAAAGAAGTCGCTGCGGCCGAGATCTCGGGCCAGAAAATCCCTGCGGCTAAAAACCCTGCGGCTGTTGTCGAGGTCGTTCCGCCTTTAGTGGATCTCAAGGATCGAACTACGTGGGACACCTGCTGGATTGGCGGGAAAAAGATCGGCTACGTCAAAACCACTGTTACGCACGAGAATCTTGACGGTCGAGAGGTTGCTAAGGTCGATTCGCTCAACCAGTTGGCGGTTCGACGATTCGGCCAAGCCACCGAGATGTCAATCCAACTTATCAGCCGTCAGACTCTTGACGGGCGGTTGATCGATTTTCAGAGCCTGGTTAACGCCGGTTCGCTCCCGGCCAAGACCGCAGGCCGGGTTGAGGACGGCCTGCTCGTTATAGATGTGATGACAAAGGGTAAGACAAAGACGTCTTCGATTCCCTGGTTGAAAAGCTACGTCGGCCCTTTTGGCGTGGAACAGATGCTTTTGGGCAATCCCATGCAGCCAGGGCAGCGACGGGCCGTGCAGATACTGATGCCGGTCATCAATCAGGTTGCAACCACAAAGCTGGTGGCGCGAGATTACGAGCCGGTCGAACTGCGTTCAGGCACGTATCGCCTCTTGCGGATCGATACCGAGACCGTGTTGCCCAACTCTCAGGCCATGGCCGGGACGATTTGGACCGACCGCAAGGGCGACACTCTGAAGACGTTCAGCGCGGCCATGCACCAGGAAATTTTTCGAGCCACCGAGGCCGAGGCCCTGGACAAGACCGACCTGGGGCGTTTGGACTTGGGCGAAGATATGAAAATCGCCGTCAATCGTCCCTTAAAACCCCAGGAAATTGCACGTCGCAGCCGCTATAAAATCAAGCTCGACGGTGGTGACCCGGCCGCCATGCTGGTCGAATCGGCTTCGCAGGCGGTTCGATCGTTGGGCCCGGATACGGCCGAGGTAACGGTCTATGCCTTGCGTCCTGGTAGCAAGAGCGGAAACGCCGACGCGCCGGCGGATCGGCCCGGCCGCGACGATATTCTGCCCAACAGCATGATCCAAAGTGACGATGCGGTGATTGTGGCCATGGCCAAAGAAGCGGTTGGAGAATTGAAAGAGCCGTGGCAAGTGGCCGTTGCTTTGGAGAAATATGTCAAGCAGCACATTACCGAAAAGGATTTCAGCACGGCCTTCGCCACGGCGGCCGAAGTGGCCCAGAGCCGCCAGGGCGATTGTACCGAACACGCGGTGCTCTTGGCTGCGTTGGCCAGGGCTTGTGGAATTCCGGCCCGCGGTGCCATGGGCTTGATCTATTTGCCGGAAGATCAGGCGTTTTTCTATCATATGTGGACCGAAGTCTATGTTGACAACCGCTGGATTCCGCTGGATGCCACGATAGGCCAAGGCGGAACGGGAGCTGATCGCCTGAAATTGGCGCATAGTAACCTCAAAGGCGCTTCGGCCTACGGCAGCTTTCTGCCGGTTGCACAGGTGATGGGCCGCATGAAAATCGAGGTCCTCGACGACAGCGACGAGAATGGCCAAAAGGATGAAAAATGAAAATCTATACACGCAGCGGTGACAAAGGCGAAACGGGGCTTTGCGGTGCCGGTCGGGTTAAAAAAGATTCGCTACGGATGGAAGTCTGCGGCACGCTCGATGAGCTCAACGCCGTGTTTGGCGTGGCCCTTGCCTGTGGGGCCAGCGGTGGTGGGGCCAGTGGTGAAGTGCTGGGCGCGCGGATCGTGTCGGTCATCGAGCGGATTCAAGCCGAGTTGTTCGAGATCGGGGCCGAGGTTGCCAGCCTGGATCCGGTGGGTTTTGGGACCAGGCGAATCAATGATGAAAATGTTGCCGCGTTGGAGGCGGACATCGACGGCTTTACTGCCGGATTGGAAGAATTGCACGAGTTTATTCTGCCCGGCGGCAGTATGGCCGCCGCGCAATTGCACGTGGCCAGAACCGTCTGCCGACGAGCCGAACGCAAGCTCGTGACTCTAATCGAAGAGGACGACGCCGATGTTTCGGAGATGTTGCTGGTCTACCTGAACCGGCTCAGCGATCTCCTCTTCGTGCTTGCCCGGGCAGCAAACGCCGAATTCGGACAGGCGGATCGAGTACGTCCGAGGGAATAGTTTTTTAGCCCGGTGCTACCCTCTCCAAGTATTCAACGTTCTTCTTTCGCGTCTTTAAGCTTATAAACTCGCAACATGCTTGGCTGCGGAAGTTTGCCCTTGGGAGGCCGGTCGCGGTTTTGGGGTAAGGATTCCCAGCGAATGATGTAGCGGACTTGCGGTTGCGGAGCTTTGCCGAGGTCGGCGGCCGTGCGTACGCCCATGCCGGGGTGGTTTGATTCCAGCCTGGAGATCTCGGGCGACGATGTTTTTTGGCGCGCAACGCGGCCGATAGGTTTTAAGTTGACGGGATCCAGACGCCAGTTGCCCGAGCCGTTTTTGGAGTTGCGGAAGTATTGCACAAGGTCGCCGTTGGGCCCAACCTCCACCGGCCCCAGTCTGACGTGGGCTATGATCGTTCCGCCGCCGCTGAATTCCCAGCGGTAGTCCCAGTCGGTTGTTTGATAGATTTTCCAGCCGCAAGTTTCACGTCGGGCGTTGTAAATTTGCGTATTGCCGTCGGCATCGAACTTGTGGTAGCCGATGACAACGCGTCCTTGTGCGTCGAAGCCGATCTTAGTGTTGCCGTTAAGCATGCCCCCGCCGGGCGGAACAGGGTCGATTACCTTGGCGTTTTCAATCGTGATCGGTAGTTCGAGCGGACGGCCGTCGCTGGTTTCCCAGTTGACCAGATCTTTGCTGCGGACGTAAGAGATATGGTGGTTGGTGTTGCAGTCGGGCGTGTCACGCCATACCCAGCATACGTGGAACATGCCCGAGTTGTCTTTGACGGGCCCAACGAAATAGGCGTTGCGTTTGCCTTGTCCGTCGAACAGCGGCGAGTCTAACAAGCGTTTCCATTTTTGAGTTTTAGGGTCATAGACGTTAAAGTAGCGGCTGCCGTTGCCGCTGCTGCCGCTGCGATAGACGAAGATCAATTGATCCTTGTGACCGCGAATGAAGCGTGGATAGGTACAACGTTTTTCGTCTTTGCCGACCATGGCCGGGATTTTTTCGAAACTTTTGATGTCTAAAGGCCGCGAGCTGCGAAAGTAGATTAAAGGCACGCAGTGCATGTTGCCGCTGAGGTGGATGTGTCCGTCCGAGTCGACCGCCATGGTGATATAGTTGTGGCTATCCCAAGCGATTTTTGACGGGAGTTTAACGAATTGCCATTGATCGCTGTCGAGCGAGCGGGAAGCGACAGTCATTTGCCGCTGGTCATCGAAATAGGCGACAAATTGCTGCTCGCCGTGGGTCAGCAAGGCGAAGCGGACCGGATGCCCGGCCCAAACGGGCGCAATTTCGCTGACCTCTTCGATTGTGGCCGATGAAGCCGAGATGGGTAAGAAAGCCGCGAAAATAATAATCGCGCACAGAGGGAGGCATGTTTTGCTCACGGGAGGTTCTCGCAGCGCGGTGGTGTGGCCGTCTATAGCGTTTAAACGCCGGAATGCAATAGCATTCTCACAAAGCCCGACGCTGATGTCAAGAGTCGGGTTCAACTGCTCCGCGCCAGCCGCGCCCGTGGTTATTCCAAGCGGCCGGTGAATCGGCATCCGACCAGCATCGTGGGAATGCCGGTTTCGTGAGTCTGGGGAGACGTTTGGGATTCAAAATGTTCGCCGCATCGCGCGCAATCGTCGAGAGATTCGACTCGTCCGCTCTTTGGGTACAAGAGAACTTCTCGGTGGTGCCGTACTTCGGCCTGGACGTAGATCGTTTTGTCGGGTGACTCGAAAACGATCGCGAGTTTATCGAAGTCTGGAGCATCTTCGATGAAAAAGGAAAATCCTCTGCTGGTCAGGTCGTTGCAGCGAACTTCGAAAAAGTCGCTCGGGTGCGGCGTCTCTTCGCCTCGCATCGGGGCAATAAGCTGATTGCTGTTAAACGAATCTCGCTGTTGGCTGCGGCGATTCGTCTCGCATTGTGAGTCGATTAGTTCGTGTATCATTTGATAAAACTGAGCGTCAGTTTCTTTGGTGATGAGTGACATACGCGAGCTGGATGATTATTGGTAATCATGATGGTAGGACTGAAGCGGTAACTGCGGCACGATCCAGAAGAATTAAGCGGCTGTGTAATGTTTGCATCACCAGCCTACAAAGTGAAAATATGTCACAATCGCCCATGGGGCAAATCGGAGTACGCGTGTGGGGCGTTTACAGGTGGGAGGGTGGTGCGACGAGCCCCCGACCCCTTGCCCGCCTTGCGTGTCCAAATTACGTGGTTTAAGCTAGTGTTTGGCGTGGGCAGGGGTGCGGTATCTGCTCGAAAAACCGACACAATTAATATAATCCGTGAAGTTGTAAATTCGATAGCGAGACGAAACATTATGTCATCAGTCAGCCAGGTTCCCGACGACGCCGGTCGTTTTGGCCAGTTTGGAGGCCGCTTTATGCCGGAAACGCTCGCCCGCGCGCTGGACGAGTTGAGGGTCGAATACACCAAGGCCTGGCAGGATGAGGATTTTCGCGAGTCGCTGGCCGAACTGTATCACCAGTACGTCGGTCGTCCTTCGCCGTTGTACCATGCCGAGCGGTTGAGCAAACAGGTGGGCGGGGCTCAAATCTATCTCAAACGCGAAGACCTCAATCATACGGGCTCACACAAGATCAATAACACGCTGGGGCAGGCGCTCTTGACGTTGCGAATGGGCAAGCAGCGCGTGATTGCCGAAACGGGTGCCGGCCAGCACGGCGTGGCTACCGCCACGGCTTGCGCACGCTTCGGGCTGGAGTGCATCATCTATATGGGCGAAGAGGATATCCGTCGCCAGCGTCCTAATGTTTTCAGCATGAAGTTGCTCGGCGCCGAGGTTCGCCCGGTGGCGACCGGCTCGCGGACGCTTCGCGATGCGGTCAACGAGGCCTTCCGCGATTGGATGAGTTCGGTCGATTCGACTCACTACTGCCTGGGCTCGGTTGTCGGGCCGCACCCATTCCCGCAAATCGTGCGAGATTTTCAGTCGGTTATCGGCCGCGAGGCGCGCGAACAATCTATCGAGCAGTTGGGCCGCTTGCCCGACCTGATCGTGGCCTGCGTGGGTGGCGGCTCTAACGCGGCCGGCATGTTCTATCCGTTTATCGACGACGAGTCGGTCGAACTTGTGGGCGTAGAAGCCGGCGGCCGTTCGAATAAACTGGGCGATCATGCGGCACCCTTGTGCTACGGCGACCCCGGCATCCTGCACGGCAGTTTCAGCTACGTTATGCAGGACGAAGATGGGCAAACCGCCGACGTGCATAGTATCTCGGCCGGCCTCGACTATCCAGGCACGGGCCCGGAACACAGCTTCTGGAAAGATGCCGGACGCGTACGCTATACAAACGCACAAGATGACGAGGTGCTTGTAGCCTTCGACCGCTTGGCCAAGGGCGAAGGCATACTGCCGGCCCTGGAAAGTTCGCACGCCATGGCAAAAGCCATCGAGATTGCCGCCAAACGTAAGCCGGACGAAATCGTAATGGTCTGCCTCTCCGGACGTGGCGATAAAGATGCCGCTGAAATAGCACGGCTGCGAGGGGAAGAGTTTTAAATATAGGATGGATAACAGATTGTAGGATGCTCGCAACTGCCTCCTATCCTCCAACTATTGCCTCTATAAAATCTTTCGTGAGAATACACGCTTTCAAGGAACCCGACCCCTTATGTCCGCTATAGATACCCTCTTCAAAAACCTCCGTTCCGAGAACCGCAAGGCGTTCATGCCTTTTGTAACGGCCGGCGATCCCGACCTCGAGTTTACGGGCCAAGTCATACGCCATTTGGCCCAGCGTGGGTCGAGTATGTTCGAGTTGGGCATTCCGTACAGCGACCCGGTGGCCGACGGGCCGGTTATACAGGCGTCGTTTTCTCGGGCGCTGGATAAGGGTATTCGACTGGAAAAGATTTTCGAGATGGTTTCCGGCGTAAAGCGGGATGTGACCGCGCCGATCGTTTCCATGCTGAGTTACTCGATTGTTTACCGTCGCGGGCTGGAGAACTATGTGCAGGCGGCAAAGGCGGCCGGTATTTCCGGCGCGATTGTGCCAGACCTCCCGGCCGACGAGGCGGGCGCATTGGCCGAGATTTGCCGTCGCGAAGATTTTAGCCTCATACAACTCATCACGCCCACGACGTCGCCGGACAGAGCGCGTCTAATCGCCGAGCAAACGACGGGGTTCATCTATTACGTCTCGGTGACGGGCATTACCGGCGAGCGGACCGAACTGCCACCGCAGGTCGTTGACAACGTGGCTTGGCTCCGCGAGCAGACCGATTTGCCGATCTGCATCGGCTTTGGCATCAGCCGGCCCGAGCACATTCGCATGTTGAGCCCCGTGGCCGACGGCCTGATAGTCGGTTCGGCCATTGTGCGTCGCATCGCCGCAGCCGGGGAAAGATCGCGAGCAGAGGTTCTTGCCGACGTCGGCGCCTATGTCGACGAGTTACTGGCGGCGCTTTCGTAGCGTGGGCACGTTGTCTAATGCGAAAGAAAAAGAGGTCGGTCGGCGTTTTTGATTGTGTGCATGGTCGTGTCGCTGAAAATCTGGCGGCGCAAAAGGCTGTGTGTGCTGTTGCCTAGCACGATTAGATCGGCATCCCATTCGACCGCGTGTTGCAGCAGGCCGATCGAGGGCGATCCCTTGATATACTGTGTTTGCGAATCGAATCCATGCGCTTTGCAGTATTCGGCGGCCTCCGACAATCGTTGCTGCGCTTCTTTTTCACGCGGGCCGAAAGTCACGATCTTCAGGCTGATGTCGGGCCAGAGGCGTTCCTGCACGAATCGGCGGATGGTTCTGGCCGATTCCATCGAGCCGCTATATGCCAAGAGAACTTTGTGTATGGGGCGATATGTTTTCGCGGTAGCGATGATCGGCCGCACGCCTTCACTCATCAGGCGGATCAGGAGCGTGCTGGAATCCCCGTCTTCGAAAAAGTACTCGAACACGCTGCGTAATCCGAAGATGGTGCAATCGTGGAAACGGGCCAGATGTGTAACGAGGCGAAACACGTTCCCTTCTTCGCGCAGGGTTTGGTGCGGGATTTTCAGTTTGCTACAAGTGTCTTCGAAGTTAGCAATAGCCTGCAAAATATGTTCGCGGCTGACTTCGATGCGGTGTTCACGCAGTTCCCTGGCGGTGGAGCCGGCTCCACTGGGTACCGAGCCGGTGTGCAGTGTGCTGGGATCCATGACCGTGACGCCTGTTATTTCGGCACCGTGAATTTGGGCCAGTTCGGCGGCTCGGCGGACTGCGACTTCGGTGTAATCGGTGCCGGCCAGGCCTACCAGGATTCGCTTGATCATCTTGTCACCCCCGCTATGAATTGCTGAACTGCCGCTGGATGTGATGTTTTGCTTAAGCTCGGCGCAGTTGCCGCTATAGCATACATCCAGCGTAGCGAGGTGAAGGTGATCGGGAATATTTTTCAGACTATTATTTACAGATGTTTTTCGTGCATTCGGATAACCTGCTAGCACGTTGCCACGATTCCGTTGTAAACTGAATTGGCAATGCGGTCCAGCTCTTCGAGCGTAACCGCTAGCGGTGGCAAGATTACCAACACGTTGCCCAGGGGCCGTAAGAGTACACCTGCAGCGCGGGCATGGTTACAGACTCGCATGCCACGCTTTTCCTCCCAGGGGAACGGTTGCTTGCTGGCCCGATCTTGCACCAACTCGACGGCGCCGATCATGCCGCATTGGCGAATGTGACCTACGTGTTCCAGTTCCGCGATCCGCTGCAAATGTTGGCCCAGACGAGCGATTTTCGGTTGCAGGTTCGTAAGCGTCTGTTCTTCGTCGAAAATATCGAGCGTGGCCAGGGCAACGGCCGCGCCCAAGGGGTTGCCGCCGTAGGTGTGGCCGTGGAAGAACGTTTTGCCGTCGGAATAATCGCCCAGGAATGCTTGCCAGATCTCGGGCGTGGTCACGGTCGCCGCCAGCGGCATGTAGCCGCCGGTTATGCCCTTGGCGATGCAGAGCATGTCGGGCGTAACACGTTCGTGCTCGCAGGCGAACATCTTTCCGGTGCGGCCCATACCCACGGCAACCTCGTCGGCGATTAAAAGCACGTCGTACTTCTCGGTCAATTCGCGCACTCCCCGCAGATATCCCGGCGGGTGGACGATCATGCCGGCAGCGCCTTGCACCAACGGT
>CAZISU010000197.1:0-8518 GCA_964541935.1 uncultured Planctomycetaceae bacterium
TCGGCGATGCCCTGGATGGCTTCGGAGACCTGCTTGGCGTTGGACGACTGTTCGACCGTGGCCGAGGCGATCTCGGAGATCTTCGACACGGTGGCTTCCACGCCTTCGAGGATTTCTTTGAGCGCGCTGCCGGTTTCATCGCTGAGTTGGGCGCCTTCCTGCACGCGGTTGCTCGATTCCTTGATGAGCGTGGTAATCTCACCGGCCGCTTGATTCGAACGTTCGGCCAGTTTGCGGACCTCGTCGGCCACCACGGCGAATCCCATGCCGTGTTCGCCGGCGCGGGCCGCTTCGATGGCGGCGTTCAGAGCCAGCAGGTTCGTCTGGCTGGCGATTTCAGAAATCACCTGGATGATCTCGGCGATTTGATCCGAACTGGTGCGGATCAGTTCCATGGCCTCGATCGACTTTTGCACGGCTTGCCCGCCGCGCTGAGCCAGATCGTTGGTCTTTTGGGCAACGTTGTCGGCTTCCGTGGCATTATCGTTGACGCCGTTGATCGAAGCGGAAAGTTCTTCGATCGAAGCGCTGACTTCCTCGACGCTGGAGCTTTGCGTTTGTGCACCGGAGGCCAAAGTCTGTGAGCTTTCGGCTATCACCCGCGAACCCTCGTTGAACTGCGCGGCGCTTTCGGTGATTTGGCCGATCATGTCTCGCAGGTTGTCAAGCGTGGCGTTAGTGGCATCCGCAATACCCGTAAACGCGGCGGCCACGTCCGCGGTATCCTCGTCCGGGTCGGCGACCTGATACTGTTCGGTCAGGTCACCTTGGGCGACCTTTTGCATAATGTTCGCAACCTTTTCGACCTCACCCTTTTGGAAGCTATCCACTTTATCCGCCCGCCGTTGGGCACTCTGAACAAGCTCCGTTTTCTGAACCACTTCGATCGGGACGACATACTCCAAGGCACCGACGATTTTGCCGTTGGCATCTTTGACCGGCGCGCCCGTGTAGAGGATGGGAATATTCAACCCGTCGGGATCGGCAACCGTTTCGCCGGTGACGACCGAGTCTGTCTTCATCGCCTGCGCACAACGGCATTCCGACGTGTTGCAGTGCGGGGTATTAAACAGCGAGAAACACTTCTCGCCAACGCACTGTTCTGGTGTTCTACCGACCGCGCCCGCACCGGCCGGATTCATAAAGGTAACGTTCATGTCTTTGTCGATCGTCATGATCGGCGTGGGAATGTTGTTAAGATTGTCGAGCGCTTTTTGGGCTTCGGTCATGGCCTGCTTGGTCTCGGTAACATTCAACACGAATTCCACCGCTCCAATAATCCGGCCGTCGGAATCCTTGATCGGCGCGCCGGTATATTGAATGGGGATATTCAGCCCAGTGGGATCGGCAACCGTTTCACCGGTGAACGTCCCGTCTTTTTGCATGGCCTGGGCACAACGGCATTCCGAGGTGTTACAATGCGAGGTTTTGAATAAAGAATAACATTTCTTGCCCACCACCTGCTCCGGACTCGTGCCCAAGACACCGGCGCCTGCACTGTTCATGTAAGTAACGTTGAAATCCGTATCAATGGCCATAACAGGCGTTGGCAGCCTATCCAGATTGTCGGCCTGTTGCTGGGCTTTTTCCAAAGCCTCTTGCGTTTGTTCCAGGTTGCTTTCGAGTCCCTCGATTTTCTTCAGCCCTGTCTTACCAAAAAGTCTCACGTAATAATCTCCCTTAAAATGTGATTTCAGTTAAGCAAAAGGTGCTCTCTCGTTCTCCCATCTGCTGCTTTACCCACCTTTGTATCTCCAAAAAAAGGGGCAGAACCTGAAAGTTCCGTTACAGGAAACTTAATCAGGTCATGCCCCCGTTGATCGCGTCATTGTGCGATCTTTCTGGTGACCACTCGTATGCGTGTTAGTGCGTCGTAAATATGTACTGCATGGTGGGTAGAAATGCCAGATATTATTGTCAGATAAAATTGTTTTAATGTTGTTCTAGGCAGCACAATCGCTAAAAGCTGACATGGGGGAAATAGGGTCATAATCATCCCCCCCGAAAGTAGTCGCCGTACTTAAGATGGGGTCATTATGCATTGGGAGTGAAGAATCTCCCTCGTTAGAAGCCATTTTCTTCTTTACTGCACAAGTTTCATCTCTTACAAGCGGTACGACCGAACCGTGGCGACCGGAGCCGAACGTGTTTGTGATGATGACGCCTGGAATTCACCCTGCAGAGAAGGCCGCCAGAATTTCGCCGAAGTAGATGCGGTGGTAATCTTTGGCCTTGTAGTTGTCGTCGATAGACTTATCGACGAACCCGGCGGGGTCCATGTCTTGATAGTAGATCTTGCGACATTCGAGGATCAGATTGGCCTCGTTGTAAGACGGGGCCGAAACGGCCGTCGACGGCTTCAGCGTGAGACCGGTTCGGGAGAGCTTGTCTCCGTCGCGCCCAGAGAGCGAGCCCAGCGTGCCTAGATCCTTGCGATACTCTTCGGGAAAGGCGCACAGCGTGAACGAGTCCGACTGCTCCATGTACTTGAGCGTATGCCGCTGCGGCCGCACCACGGCCTGGGCAAAGGGCATGGCCCACATACAACCGATGCTACCCCAGGCCACGGTCATCATATTGCAATCGTCCATCGTGCCCGCGGTCAGCAACAGCCAGCGGTTCATCCACAGATCGACGACGTTGTCGGAGAGTTTGGTGATTTCGATTTGGTTCATAATTAATTTCTTATTTTATGACTGCTTAGCTCGTTAGTCTCGCTTAGCATATACCTGCTTGACTATACTCAACCCTCTCGCACTTCTCTTTTTTGGCCGTTAACGAACACCGCATCTTCATTAACAACGTAAATCTCGTCACCGTCTTCAACTTCACCAAAAAAGTTATCGCCCACAGAAAGACGCATATGGCTGAGTGTAAACAGCGAATCTTTACCGAGGATTCTACAGGATGATTTACTGAAGCTCTCACCGGTTGCGAGAGCTACTCCATCATAACCAAAATCTGGCGACAATTCTATTTGGAAGTTGCCGAATTTGCTTATTATTGCTGCCCCCATAGACAACTCTATTTGTAATCCGCCGGGGCCATCTATTATTATTGGTTCCTCAGACTCATCAAATGTTTCCAGTTCAGGCTCTTCACCTTCAAAGTGTATTTCCGACATGATCGGTTTCACTCGCGGCTGATGCATCACTACGGATTCATACGGTTGGGATTTGAGCAGTTCCAACAATTCTTCTATCCGTTCGACATCCGATCCACTACTCAGCATCCATGTGCATTCGGGATACTCGGGGAAAAAGAAACCCGCCGGTCGACTTAGGCAATTATCTTCTTCATCGTAATCCTCAGCGTAGTCTACATTTGGCGCAAGCCAGACCTTCTGGTTGTATGTCCACCCAAGAGGCCGTATCGAAAATTCTGGTTGATCTTGATTGCCATTGAAACGAACGTCGGCGTGAAGGCATTTTGCCAGCTCACTCCGCAAATCCTCCCCATCGTCTGAAGCTCCATAAAATCCGATATAGTAATCACCTTCGGCTCGTTGCAGACCGTTAATAAACTCCTCAAACGAATTGACAATTGTGACACTGTCTATCGTGGATGGGTCATCGAACCATACAGTGACAACGCTCGGATCGCCCATCGGACCGCATTGCCGATAGTCAAGCGCCATTTTGTCTTCAATATCGACATCGATGAAAAGTAAACCTTTCAAGATTTCACGGTCCTCAACGTCAGTGAATATCTCGTCATTCAACAGGTCCAAGAAGCTGCCGCGAGTATCGCCGATCCCCGGAAGATTATATAAGTAGTATTCGCCTTCCGTATCCGTAACAAACAACGCCTTGCGGAGTGAGCCGCCGTTTTGAATGCGTAGCAACGCCACAAACGCATCAGGGAGACGCAGCCCTCGTCGCTCGCTAAACTGCTGCAATTGTTCGTCAGTTACCGGTGGGGTTTTCTGATAATAAGAATCGCCGGCTATAAAAAAATCCGACTTAATTGCCATGATTTCACCCCCGATAAATATGGTAAACGTTTTGGTACTTAGGGATAATCGCGTTCTACATACTCTTCTTCGCAATGTTATCCAACCCCAGGGCCGTATAAATCGTGGGGCTGGTCAGAGCATCTACCGTTTCCGTGGCGATACTGAAATCCTGGTGGGCCGTATGCTCGTTGGGTACGGCCACCACGAAGGTGCCGGCGGCCACGGCGGCGCGGCAGCCGTTGATGCTGTCTTCGAGGACCATCATCTCGGCCGACGGCAGGCCGAAGCGCTCGGCGGCCAGCAGATAGATCTCGGGGTCGGGTTTGCCGTTGGTGATCGACTCGGAGGTGAGGATGAAGTCGAATCTCGCCGGCATGTCGAAACGCGAGAGGATCGTATCGGCCAGGTAGCGCGAAGAGCTGGTGGCCACGGCTTTGGGAATGCCGGCTGCTTCCATCGCGTCGAGCAGATCCAATAGCCCGGGCATGGGGGCCAGATAGCCATCGAGGTATTCGACAAATAGTAGGTCGGACTCGGCGGACAGATCTTTCCAGTCATCTTCGAGCGAGTGCCAGTTGATCATGGCTTCGAACGTTGCCTGCGGTGGCAGGCCCATCATGGCGTCCTTCAAGCCCGAGCAGAATTCGCGGCCGCGACGTCGCATAAGTTCCGTGCCCACGGCGGAGTATACGTCCTCCGTGTTAAACATCAAACCATCCATGTCGAAAGCAACGGCGCGAAGCATTTTTGTGTCTTCGGGGGTATCGTGATTGGCATAGAACACTAACACTAACCCGAAGCGCAAGCGAGGAAGTCGCTACGTTTTCCCCTGCGTTCCCGTCCCTCGCTTGCGCTTCGGGTTAGTATTATGTCGAAATGAAACCGTAAGTCTAACAGCTTTTGCGGGGGCGTACAAACGGCCTGCTATGTGGTGCTGATTGCGAAGCCGTCGAGCGGCTTGTTTTCGGTAAACTGATAGTCCATAATCAAATAGTGTTTTACCCACTCATTACCCCCCGTAGGAGCCATGTCATGCTACGCTCACGATGTCTTACACTTGCCATTTTCCTCGTTCTTACATCATCGGTTTCTGCGAGTCTGGCCGCCGGAAAAGGTCACAAGACCTATACTGACCCGTCGCAGGCGGGCGAGAGTTTCGCCGTCCAGGGTGAATATGCCGGCTTGGTTTCGGATCCCGACGATGGAGACGTAAAATACGGTGCACAGGTTATCGCGTTGGGAGGGGGCAAGTATCGTATGGTGGCTTTTAGAGGAGGTCTGCCTGGTGCCGGATGGGATAAGAGCGATAAAATTATCATGGAAGGCGAGATGGCCGATGGAGCCGTCACGTTCGAGGTCCCCGACCAGCCGGCCGAGGTCACAATCAAAAACGGCGTGGCGACGGTCAGCGAATCCTACGGAAACGACCTGGGCACGTTGAAAAAAGTCAATCGCAAAAGCCCCACCATGGGCGTCAAGCCGCCCAAGGGCGCGGTGGTTCTCTTCGACGGCTCGACGGCCGAGCATTTCAAAAAAGGTCGCATTGTAGAAGACAAGCTCTTGGCCCAAGGCGTTATCAGCAAGCAGGCTTTTGACGGCCATAAGCTGCACATGGAATTCCGCACGCCCTACATGCCCACCGCCCGGGGGCAGGCACGCGGTAACAGCGGACTCTACGTACAGGGCCGATACGAGGTGCAGATCCTAGATTCGTTCGGACTCAAGGGCGAGACCAATGAGTGCGGCGGGATCTACAAGATCTCGGTGCCGTCGGTCAATATGTGCTTGCCGCCGTTGTCGTGGCAGACCTACGACATCGACTTCACGGCCCCCAAGTACGAAGCCGGCAAAAAAGTCAAAAACGCCCGTATCACTGTCGTGCAAAATGGCGTAACCATCCACAACGACATCGAATTGCCCAGCCACACGGCCGGCGGCATCTCCAAAGAAAAACCCGCGTCGGGCCCCGTCTTCCTGCAAGACCACGGCAACCCGGTCCGCTTCCGCAACATTTGGGTTGTGCCGAAGAAGTAAGTTTTTTTTACAGAAGAGAACGAAGGAAACGAAGGGATGCAAGAAAGCTAAGATTAGGAGTGTGGCACGACCCGGAGCGCAGCGATGGGCGTGGTGGGCGTGGTGGGTGTTGATGCAACGCCACCTACGCCCTTTGCGGGGCGTGCCACAGGAGGATTTCATAACAGATCCTAATAGGAAAGGAATGCCCGATGTCCGTTTCTCGATCCGTTTCACAAGATGCTTCTTTGTCCCCATCGCCTCGTGCCGCTGTCTCGGGGGTGTCGATTGGGGCATACTTAATCGAGCGTTTGAGGGAATGTGGGGTTCGCGACGTTTTCGGCATCCCGGGCGACTATGTCCTTGCGTTTTATGCCCAACTGGAAAAAGGTCCTTTAAGAACCATCGGGTGTACGCGGGAAGACTGTGCCGGATTCGCGGCCGATGCCTATGCGCGGCTCAACGGTATCGGGGCCGTGTGCGTAACGTATTGCGTGGGCGGTTTGAGTCTATGCAATTCGATCGCGGGCGCCTATGCGGAAAAGTCGCCCGTGGTGGTTATCAGCGGTTCGCCCGGTTTGAACGAACGTTTTAACAACCCGCTCTTGCACCATCGCGTCAAAAACTTTCAAACCCAGTCCGACGTATTCCGCCGTCTTTGCGTGGCCGACGCGGTATTGGAAGACCCCTACGTTGCCTTCCGCGAGATCGATCGGGTGCTGGATGCCGTCTTGCGATATCGTCGGCCCGGCTATATCGAATTGCCCCGCGACATGGTCGACGTCATTCCCGAAGGCGCGCATGTGCCTAAGACGGTCAAACCGTCCAGCGACAAAGACACGTTGGCCGAAGCCTTGCACGAAGCCGTGCGTCGCATCTCCGATAGCAAACGTCCCGTGATCGTGGCGGGCGTGGAGATCCACCGCTTTAGACTACAGGAACAACTTCTGTCACTGGCCGAAAATGCCGGCATTCCCATCGCAACGACAATGTTGGGCAAAAGCGTAATCAGCGAGGCGCACCCCCTGTTCATCGGCGTCTATGAAGGGGCCATGGGGCAAGAAACGGTCACTGCATTCGTCGAGCAGAGCGACTGCCTCTTGCTGCTGGGGACGTTTATGAGCGATATCAACCTGGGTATTTATACGGCCAACCTGGATCCCGCCAAATGCATCTACGCCACCAGCGAAGCACTCCGCATCAGCCACCACGAATATCACGGGGTCCTGTTCCGCGATTTCATGCACGAACTGGTGAAAGTTCAACTGCAGGCGCCGCCGCAAACGCTGCCGCCGTCACCCGCGGCCGAAATGAAACCCTTGATGATCGAGCCGGAAAAACCCATCACCATCGAGCGTTTGATGCAGATCGTCAACCACAAGCTAGACGACTCGACGATCGTGATCGCCGATACGGGTGATTCGTTATTTGCCGCTGCCGAGTTGTATATTCACCAGCAGGCCGAGTTTCTCGGACCGGCTTACTACGCTTCGATGGGATTTGCTGTGCCGGCCTCGTTAGGTGCAATGGTCGCTCGCCCAGACTTGCGCCCGGTCGTACTCGTGGGAGACGGCGCCTTTCAAATGACCGGCATGGAACTTTCGACCATCGTTCGCCACAATTTCAACCCGATTGTCATCGTGCTGGACAACCAGGGATACGGCACCGAGCGTCTGTTGCATGAAGGCGATTATAAATTCAACGAGATACACGCTTGGAATTTCGCCAAATTGCCGGATGTATTCGGTCGTGGCACCGGCTACGAGGTCGGCACCGAAGCCCAGTTTGACGACGCGCTTCGCACTGCTTGGGAAGACCGCGAGTCGATGAGCATCATACACGTTCACCTCGATCGAAACGACTGCAGCAAGCCGCTGGCCCGACTGGCCGAACGACTTTCCAAGAAAATCTGAAGTTTTTCAAACGCTATCGCCCAACTCTTCCGCTTGTACGTTGGACAATTTGTCGAACGACAACTGTGATTCGCCCAATTCGCCCATCACGAAGCTCTCTTGATACCGAGGCACCGAAACGCCCCAACCCATGTCCTGGCGAATCTTTTCCGCCAGAGCGAGCGACGAATGTTCCTCGCCGTGGGTCACGAACACGTGTCGCGGTGGTTTCTGGAAATGGCTCAGCCAGTGCATCAGCGCCGGCCCGTCGGCATGGCCCGAGAAACCGTGGATCTCTTCGACGCTTGCCCGCACGGTGTGCTCGTGGCCGTGGATTCGCGCTCGTGGGTTGCCGGAGATTATCTGCCGGCCCAGCGTGCCTTGGGCCTGATAGCCGACGAAAAGGATAGTCGAATTGCTTTTCGAAATATTGTGGGCCAAGTGGTGCTTGATGCGTCCGGCCGTACACATGCCCGAGGTCGCCATGATGATGACCGGTTGCTTTTGCCGGTTAATGTCCTTCGACTCTTCGGCCGATTCGACCACCCGCAGCCCGTCGAATCGCAGCGGCGAATGGCCCGAGTTGATCAGGTGCCAAGCCTCGTCGTCGAAACACTCGCGGTGCCGGCGGAAGACCTCGGTGGCGTCGATGGCCATT
>CAZISU010000198.1:0-8429 GCA_964541935.1 uncultured Planctomycetaceae bacterium
TCTAGGCAAACCAATCTCTTGGTGTACCCTCAATTGCGATTTGCGGCACTAGTGTGCCTTTTCAGTTGGTGCTGTCTCGATTAATGCTGCTGCCATCACAAACTGCACTTCTTGTGCCGAAATTCCGCCACAATCCAACAGTTGGGATCTGAAAGAGCAAACGACGGGCCGAAATCTTTTTGGCAAGCACAAAAACACCACTAATCGACGTAAGTAACTTATCTGCAAGAACTTGCTGCTAAAGCACAGACCTCATGGGGGGGACTTGCCCTAACGTCGAAATGCGACAACACGTTGCGAAAAATAAACGCCCGCGGGTTCCATCTTGAGAAAACCCCACCCGTCGTGCGGTGAGGTATGGTTAACTGTTGACATTTTTCACAAAATCCTTGCATAGGCCTGATGGAACTCCTGATCTTTATCGCCGCGATTGTGGGACTCGTGTGGGCGAGCGTTTTCTTCCTGCGCGGAAACCTGGCGTTGGGCTGTCTTGTCGTGCTTCTGGCGGGCAGTTGTTTCGGCCACGCGTTTTCGAACGTCTCTATCGGGCCCATCCCCTTGACCATATTCCGCGTGCTCTGGGTGGGACTGATCGGCGTGTGTGTAGTTTGGAGACGACACGGAAAAACCGACCCCAAACCAGTGGGCCCGGCCGAAGTTGCGATGTGGGCTTTCTTCGCGGTGATTTTCCTCAGCGTCGTTACACACGACTGGAAAACGCATAACTACAACCCGCTCACATCGATGGTGCTTTGCTATGCAATGCCCGTCGGAATATATTGGGTAATTCGCCAGGCCAAGCTGAGCGAGGGCGTCTTGCGTGGAACTTTCGCGGCCTTGGGCGGGTTCGGATTGTATCTGGCCCTGACCGGCATCGCCGAGGTCAGCGGGCAAACTTGGGCCGTATTTCCAAGCTATATCGTCTCGCCCGAGCATGAGGAATTTTTCGGACGCGGGCGCGGGCCGATGCTGAACCCGTCCGCCAATGGATTCGCCCTCTGCGTTTGCATGTTTGCGGGTCTGATGCTGTGGCCATACGTGAAACGTCGCGGACGAATTCTGCTGGGCGTTTATTCGGCAATTTGCGTGCTGGGTATTGTCAGCACAATGACCCGTAGCGTGTGGCTAGGTTTCGGCCTGGGCGCGTTGGCGATCGTGGGCCTGGCGTTTCCGCGGCGATTACGCTTGCCGGTCCTCGGCGGCAGCATCCTCTTGGCGCTGGTGATTGCCGCCACGCAATGGGAACACATCGTCTCATTCAAACGCGACAAAGACCTCAGCGAACAAGCAACGGCCGCCTCGGTCGAACTGCGCCCAATCCTGGCCAGAATCGCCTGGAATATGTTCAAGGACAGTCCCTTGTTCGGTTGTGGATACGGGCAATACATGAACGAGCACGGCAAATATCTGGCGGATCGCACGACCAAATTATCGCTGGAAGTCGGCCGGCCATATGTGCAACACAACGTGTTTTTGAATCTTTTGGCCGAGACCGGATTGACGGGAATGGGGCTGTTTCTCTTACTCCTGGTACTATGGTCGCGCGACGCTTGGCAATTATGGTACTCGCCCGCTGCGCCGCTGTGGGCTCGTCAACAGGCACTTTTGTTTCTAGCCATGCTGGGGCCGTACCTTTCCAACGCCACCTTCCACGACGTTGCGCTGATGCAAATGGCAAACACGCTGCTATTTTTCGTGGCCGGAATGACCGCCGGATTACGAATATACGCAGAGCCCGAGAAAAAGGCTCTCCCCAAGACAATTCCAACGGTCGCAAAAACCGTTGTGAAGGAATCCGGGGCCCCAGCTTCGACTGAAACAAAAGAGTTGAAAATAGCAGAGCCGGAAATAGAAGAACCGGAAATCCTCAAGTCTGTTTAGCCCGGTCGCTTGCGACCGGTGTGGGCGACGTCTTCCATCGCCTCATCTTCCACCGCCTCGACATACCACCAGCCGTCGCGGAACACAAGCTCGCACCCATCTGGCACACCGTACCAAGCGGCAAACTCACGCTCGGCCTCTTGATTGTGCAGCGAACGCAGGATCGTCCATGCGGCCACCGCCAGCGAAAGTGGCCCCATCACACCCAGATAGATCCGAGCACCCCACAGCGCAGTGTCGGATAGAAGCCACTGCCCCACAGCGACAACCGTGAGCAGATTCATGACGACGTGGGTTTCGCACACTTTTCTGGCCAGATAGGCCGCCAGCCGACCCGGTCGACGCGGCATTGGTGGCTGACAACTCGGCCGGGCACCGCCACCGCCTTGGACATGCAGTCGCCCATGGACGCGTTTGAGGCGTTTGGCGAACGCCTTGTAGCGTGCATCGTGGTGCAGTGTTATCAACAGTGAAGCCAGGCCCCAAATCAGTCCGGCCAGGAACCACAGCGGCGATGAGTTTTGCAGGAACACGCCCACGCCAATCCCGAGGGGAACCAGCAGATTGATTGTGTGGTGCATGAGGTAATCCAACTCAACGCCGTCGAGCGAGGCGGTGCCGTGCAGTCGGGCCAGTTGCCCATCGACGTGGTCTAAAAGATACCAGAGTTGCAACAGCGCGGCGGCCAAGAGCCAACCGCCGGGCGTCGCCCATGCAAAGGCGGCGGCCGCAGCCATGCCCACGGCCCAGGCCAACAGCGTGGCCGCGTTAGCCGAAACGCCCCAGGGTGCAACCAGCCATGTCACGCGCAACGCGGCGGGCCGACTCACGCGCCGAGCCATCCAGTTGCCCAAGCGCCGATGGTCGGGCTTCTGACATATGCGTTCGAGTTCTTGCAGGTTAGGGCGTTTCATTTATGCTCACTAAACACGATGCCAACCGCCGGCTCGCCAGGCAACCCCGCTTGTGGCGGCCCAAATGACCAGCACCGCAATCGCTTTGAAAAACACAACGGCCCATCCGGCCTGACCTTGAGGCCAACACAGTTCGAGCCAGAGGGCGGCGGTCATGGTTGGGACAATGGTAACAAACAGCATGGCGAGATATCTCAAGCGTCCGAGCGGCGTCAACTCCGGCCAAATCGATAAAGCCAACAGCAAACCGAAATAGAAAACATAAGCAGCCGCCGTTGCCATGGCCACGCCCACCAGCCCCCATCCGGCCGTGAGCATGAAATGGTTACCCACGGCGCCGACCGCCGTGGCGATGGAAACCACCACCAAGGCGCGACGCTGACGGTTGACCGCGACCAGATACTGGCTGGCGGGCAAGGCCACGGCCAACGCCAAAGCGCCGGGCACAAGCCAAACCAGCGGGGCCAGACCGGATTGATATTTGGGCAATAACCAGCCGAGCACGGGCGCAGCCGCCACGACCGACAAGCCAGCCGGCAGCGACATCAGGGCGGCTTGCAATTCGGTTGCGTGGGCGGCCATTTGCGCGACCGGCCGGCGAGCCCCGCAGTGACCGAATTTCTCGCCGTATCGTGGGCCCATCACAATCGACAGCATGTTCCCCATCCCCAAAAGTTGCACGCTCACCAACAGCCCGACCGAGTAGCAACCGAGTTGATATTCGCAATTGCTCATGTAGCCCAAAATCATGAGCTTGTCCAACGAGCGGAACAGCGACGCCACGGTGCCAGCCAACAGAATCGGCCCACCGATGGCGATCAGGCGTCGAATCTCGGCCGTGTCCCAGGCCCAACGCAAGTCGACCGCCCGGTAGCGGAGAACAACCACAAGCGAACCCAGCAGCACCACCATCGTGCCAAAATAAAGCCCCGTCAGGCCCCAAATCCACGTGGTCGCCGAACAAACGCCGAGCGTTAGCAGCCCTTCGAGCACCGACAGCCGTGAGGTGGCGGCGAATGCTTGCGTACCGCGCATGATGGTGACATGAAATGTTACGTAACGCGACAAGACGGCAAGCAAACCGATCGTGACCATGCCCAGGGCCCAACTCGACGACCATTGCCCCGTGCCCAGGCGGCCGAGCGAGATTCCGACCGCGACCAGCACCGTGGCATAAACCAGACTCGTGAGCGTGTTGACGGTGAAAGCAAGATTCAGGCCGTGTTTCGCCCTGGCCGTGGTATCCGCTCCAGCGGCGTCTTTTCCCCGCGCGACCGTGAATTCACGCACGGCGCCTTTGCTGATGCCAAGGTTGGCGTAGTTGCCGTAATTCAAGAGCAGTTTCAGCGTCTGCCAGATCCCCATTTGGGCCGGATCGAGAAAGACTCGCAGCAAAAGGCTAGTAGCCGCGCCCATAACATGACAGATGGCCGTGGCCCCGCCCACCAGGCTCCAATCGGAAAACATGCGCCGCCAACCGGAAACCGGAGCGTCGGCATGAATCGATGAAATTCGATGCGACTCGTAGGGTGCGTCCGCGACGCACTGGGGGTGTCGTGTCGCGTCAGATACGCAACGTCGTGTTCGTGGTGCGTCGCTGACGCACGCTACTTGGTCTACCTGGTCACCTCGCATACACCTCAGCCTGATCGGCCGCTCTCTTCATAGGCCGATATGGTTCGACGGGCGTTTTCTCTAGAATCGCCCGTGCCGCTTGGGTGGTTGCGCTGTCTTGTGTGGTTACACCGCCTTGGGAATTGTCGAAAACTCGCTCATCGGCGATACCCTGAGTCTTCCACCCTTCGACAAGCACTTTTGACATAAGCCCGTCGAGTTCGTTCTCCGTCCGCGCCGACCCGATCAGTCCCCAGCGGTTGTGGGGCATGACATCGGCCGAACCGTGCGGCAAGAGTTGGATAACCGGCACTCCGGCCGGCGCGACTTCGACGCCGGCGGAGGAAAAACAACTTAGAATGCAATCGGTGCGAGACACACATGCATCGAGCGTTCCTTTTCGCACAATGTTCACCGGCAGCGACTTGAACTCCGCTAAGATGGATTTCATGATCGGATCGGATTGGGCCCGCGGGTGGAGCTTGATTTCAAGCGTGGCACCTTCGATCTTCGCCACCGAGCCGAGCGCAAAACGGATCATTTGCGCGTATGTTTTGCGGTTAAAATGTATTGCGACGAAGTCCGGCCGATTGTCGCGGGGCGGGGTTGTCGCCAGCAATAGTATCTTGGGAGACTTGACCGGACGCCCCTTAAAACTCGCCACGATCAACTCGCGTGCGGCTTCGATTGTTCCCGCGCCGGTCGGCTCGGCCGCGGCCAGCGATCGCAGCACGCCCGTGGCTCGGCTGGCCTTGCCCCATAAAATGCGTGTCGTTTGTGACGAATCGGCTGGCTGCATTTTTTTACCGTCCGGCAAACTCGCCGCGTTATCTTCTGGCAACTGCTCTTGTCGGCGGACAATACGATCGTGTTGCAGCGAACCGGTAACGTGGACCTGGGCGGGCGACATGCCCCAATCGACAAGCTGGTCCTTTGAAGACTGGCCCCAGGCCAAAAAATGGTCGGCCGCTAGGGGAGCAAACCCGAACCGACAGCAAGGCACGCCGTGTTGCACCACAAAACTCGTTGCCCCGTGGCGGCGGCCCACTGAAACTGCCGCGCGTGCAAACGCCGTTGCGTCCTCGCTCAAAACAATTCGGTGCGGTCGCACGCGGCGGAAGTGGGCATTGATTTCGCGCACGGCCCGCGTCTGACGGCGGCCGTGTGCTTGCAACCGCCCGGCCATCCAGCGGCCCACGGCGGGTGCCAGATTCACGCCCAGGCACGAGAGCCGTTCGGGCAAATGTGCGGTAAGACGGTTCTTACGTCCCAGGCTGGAATCGCAAAATAGTTGTCCCACGCCCCGCGCTCGCCAACGCAGCCAGGACTGTACGGCGAAGCGATCGTAGAGCCACCAAAGTTGACACCCTTCTCGCAGCAATTCACCGGCAATGGGGTCGAGGATTCGGGGGTTGCCGCAAAGCACCACGCGCTGACGATGCGAGCCGATCGCCTTGCGGGGCTCGACCAAACGTGCCAAGCGGCCGCCGAGACGACGAACACAACTGTTCTTAGGGAAGTTGACGGCGCGATTTGCGGCGCCACTCGTGCCCTGATTACTCGTGCCCTGATTGCCCGGCTCGTCCCACCTCAGCGAACAAGTCGCGCCACTTCTGGCGGAAAGTTCTACGAAGAGGTCGGCCAGATCCTCATCGCGGTCGGCGGAAAGGAAGATTTCCAACTCGTCCGTGGCCTCCAGAGGCCGCACCTCGCTGAAATAGGTCACGATACGGGCCAGTTTCACCAAATAGTATCGTAAGGCCAAAGCGTTGAGATTCGCCGATGAATATAAATTCGCCGAGGACGAAGAACTCTCGCCCGAGTGGCCCAGCGTGGCAAGCTCTTCGCCCAGGTCCGAGGCCAAAACATCAATCCACTCGAAACGGCCGTCTATGGCATCGTCGAGCGACCAGTGCAGGCAACCCGGCGTTTCGCTTGGCCAGGAACCTTCCAACAGCAGTGCCGGCCCATGCACAACCGCGCAAGACGCTTCCGCTTCGCCCGGCGTTGGCGAACGCGGGATCAGTTCGTTTCGAGCATAAACTGAAATCTTCACGGGCAATAGATCCTTCTAGCCGGCCGAGGCCAGCCCTGTCGGTTTTACGACTTCCTTAACTAGTTCATCAAAACGCGCGATATACACATCGGCCGAGGCTTCCGGGTCGTAATTGAATGCAATGGTTTGCATTCCCACGGCTGCGGCGCCCTGCAACTCCTCGGTATCGTGGCCCACGAAGGCCGATTCATGCACGGCCACGCCCATCCGCTTTAGAGCCCGCAAATAACAGACGGGCTCCGGCTTGGTTCTCCCCAGATCTCGCGAGGAGACGACGGCCGTAAAAAATCCCCCCAGCCCAAAACGTTGCAGCCACTCTTCAAGCTCCCGGCCGCTATATTCCGAATCGCTCAAAACGCCAAGCTTCAGGCCCAATTCGTGCAGCCGGCCGATCGTGGCCCGCACGCCGGGCAGTGGCCTGGCCTCGCGCTCCAACTGATGTCGACGCGCCCGGCAGGCCAACTCGATCTCGTCGACCTGTGGCTTTGTAAGTCCAATTGAACTCATAAACTCCCGAAAGGCATCGCACAAAGGACGACGGCCCCGGTGAACATCTCGTAAAAAATAACGGTCCCACGATTTAAAAAGGGTAGTGTAATCCAGATGCAGATCGAAACGCCGCAGCAGTTGTATCAGCCAGCGTCGCCATACCGTGGCATCGTAGAGCACGTCTCCCATATCGAAAAGCAGCCCCGAAATCGGTTCGCTCAACTTTCTACACCCCGAAACCGGGATGGGAATTGAGCTTGTTGAATTATAACGCGGATAAGTCGATCCCATCGGCGAGAGAATCCTTTCTACAAAGCCGAACTCCGCCTCACACCTTGCGATGCTCGCGGTTTAATGCGGCCATGCGGCTGCGCATGGCCGGTTGGTGATCCAACAGGTTGGCAATCCGTTGCCAATCAACTTCGTCCGGATCTATTGCGTCGAAAATGGCCAACGCATTCTCCCAATCTTCTTCGATATCGAGCGTGAGACGGACGTCATCGCGGTCGATCCGATCCGGAGTCGGAATCAAACGCAGGCTGAACAACTCGGGATGCGAATAGATATAGCGAGTCGGGTTGCGACGATCTTCCTGTGACGTAACTTTTCGCGCGGCAAGGCGAAGGGCCGCCGTGCGAAACCACTCGGCATATACGCCCGCCGAGGAAAGGATGGCCGGCTGGCCGTCGCGCGAACAATAGCTGACGTAGTCGCAATTGTCCTGCTCAAATGCCGTCACCACGAGGCGGTCGACCAGAAACGGGTCGACGAACGGGTCGCCGCCGCTGATGCGCACAGCCGTTTCTGCGGGAAATTTCTCCAGGACCTCGGCAAAACGGTCCAGGCAGCTTTCCTTGCTGGAAAAAACGATGGGGACGTCGGCGGGAACCAATTCACTTATCGAACTGTTAAGCGATTCGCTGCCGGAAAGCACAACAACGCCATCGAGTTGCTGGCAATCGGTCATCCGCCGCACAACCGATTCGAGTATCGATTTTCCGCCCAACCGCCGCGTGGCGTTTCTTCCACAATTGCTCGAAACGTCACAAGCTTCTACAATTCCTAGTGTTCTTAACATCTGTTCACGCGCTTCCGTTTCGCCAGGGGTATAAATTCATCCGATTCTCAGCGGGTGCCCAAGATAGTAAAAAACCACTGAGATGGATTATTGCACAAATATGATCAATCCTCAGAACCAGAGGAGTTTATCACGATATTTACCAGATGGTCAAGTCGAGACAAGCCAATCGAGGGTGCATTCCCGATTAGTCGTTGACAAACAAGCAGTATCACCGAAATATACCGCCCATACCTCCGTGCTACCCTAGCTTTGCAGGCAGTTCATTACTCCTTGCCCCCCACTAGAAAGCGTGACGATTTTCGCGTTGTCCAATTGTGAATGGGGTTGTTAGACTATATGGTTTGGGCGATGCTTCGCGAACGTCTGGCATACGACAGCAATCACACAATTATGG
>CAZISU010000199.1:0-8406 GCA_964541935.1 uncultured Planctomycetaceae bacterium
CCTGGATGGCAGCTGGAGTCCTGAGAAAAATGTTTAAGTCCCGTAAGACAGATTGCAAGAACCGAAGCACCTGGAACGACAGGATCATTACGCTGTGTATAGTGTTATTGGCGGTCTATGTCAGTTCGTATGTGTGCTTATCGAGAATGGGATTTCATAGAGCAGATCGCTATGAATCAGAGGGTTTCTATTTCATCGAGCCAGAGGGGCAATGGCAACGAACGGGCAACTATTTTTTGATATACGCATATTGGCCGCTTATCAAAATTGACGATTTCCTTGGGTCTGACCGTTACCCAGCCTCTGATCCCATCTTGCATTTAAGTTACGCAGGCCGAGTCGTAACCCGGCAATTGAAGTGATATCGCGTTAGTTTCTTCAGCCTCTCCCGCCGGGTCGAGACCCGGCCTACATGACTCCAAGCCGTTCGATGGGCAATTTGACACCATCCGCGTGCCGATGTTAGATTGCCGGTAATCGCATTATTACGGCTTCAATCGTCAGTTGGTCGAGAAAGCAACGCTATGAAATGGTTTAATTTAGTTTTCGCTATTGTCGTTCTCACGCTGGCTTGCGTTTCAGCGAGCGAGGCCGCTGGGCTGGCGGGTAGTCGGCCGAATATTATTTTGGTGATGACCGACGACCAGGGCTATGGGCCTATCGGGCGGCATGGGCACAGTTGGATTCGCACGCCGCATCTGGACCGCTTGCACGATGCTAGCTTGCGGTTTACGCGGTTTTTGGTCAGCCCGACTTGCGCGCCTACGCGTTCGGCTCTGATGACTGGGCGGCATCCTATGCGTAACGGCGTTACGCACACCATCCTCGAACGCGAGCGGATGACGCTCGACGCTACGACGTTGCCGCAAACCTTGCAGACGGCCGGTTATACCAACGGGATTTTCGGCAAATGGCACCTGGGGGACGAGGAAGCTTATCAGCCGCACAAGCGTGGCTTCGACGAGGCGTTTATTCACGGCGCCGGCGGCATTGGCCAGGCATATAACTGTAGCTGTGCCGACGTGCCCAACAATAAGTACAACAACCCCGTCGTCCGCCACAACGGCGTGTTTGTGAAAACGCACGGGTTTTGCACCGACGTGTTTTTCAGCGCCGCCTTGGATTGGATCGGCCGCGTGAAGGACGGCGACGAGCCGTTTTTTGCCTATCTGGTGACCAACGCCCCGCACGGCCCGTTCATCGCGCCGCGGAAAAACTCGAAGCGTTTCAGTAAGCTGGGCTTCAAACCGGACCAGGCCGGATTCTACGGCATGATCGAAAACATCGACGAAAATATGGGCCGCCTGATGGGTAAGCTGGAGAGCTGGGGGCTGTTAGAAAACACGCTGGTGATTTTCATGTCCGACAACGGCATGACCGGCCGCGGCTCGGGACGCTTGGGCAAAGCCCTGGGCAAAACGCCCGACGGCAAGAAACTTATGCCCTTCAACGCCGGCATGAAGGGCCTTAAGGGCAGCGCCGACGAGGGCGGCGTGCGCGTGCCCTTCTTTGTCTATTGGAAAGGCCGTGTCACCGCCGGACGCGAAATCGACCGTATTGCCGCTCACATCGACGTCTTCCCCACGTTGGCGTCGCTGGCCGGAGCCAAACTGCCCCAGGGACAGGTGGAAGGCCGCGACCTGTTGCCGTTGATCGACAACCCGCGGGTCGAGTGGCCCGACCGCTTTTTGTTCACGCACATAGGCCGCTGGCAGACGGGCGTGGATCCCGAGAAGTTCAAGTGGAAGAAATTCGCCGTGCGTAATCAGCGTTTTCGGCTGGTAGGCAACAAGACCCTCTACGACATGCAAATCGACCCGGGGCAGAAAATAAACGTTATCGACCGCCACCCGGAAGTGGTCGCGAAGATGCGTGCGGCCTACGACCGCTGGTGGACGAAAACACGGCCGCTGATGGTCAATGAAGACGCTCCCATGTCGCCGGTGCGGCCCTTTCACGAGCGGTATAATAAGCAGCTAAAAACGGCCGGTATTCCGGAGTGGAAGCCCTCGGTGCGGTAGAGGATAGTTACAACGACTGCGCGTCTCAATGATCAACAAAGATGCCAAAACCCTCCCCAGCTTGATTATTAAGCCGAGGAGGGTTTTTAAGGCGATTGCAAAACTTTATGGATCACAAGCGGGCTTAGTTGTGGGCCCAGGTGCCTCCAATTTTTCCAGCGATTGCGGTACCGGTCAACAACGTCGCAGTACCCATGGCCAATAGTGCCACGAGGGTCAAGATCAGCGGAATTTCGCCGACCAGGGCTATGATACCCAGCACGACCGCGCCTCCGCCAACCAGCACATCAGCACCGGAGCTTGCCGAAAGAGCCTCATTGACAACATGCTGCAATTGCGGATGGCTTGAAGAACTTTGTGAGGCGAAGTGGGCCAGTCGTCCGGGAACGCCGGCGCCGATGAGCATGCCACTTCCGAGCACGATCACGGCAATTGGCGTCAACACCGTGGCATCGAGTCCCAGCAGCGAAAGGATACCCAAGGCAACACCGGCCGCTCCGGCGATGAACCCGGCAGTCAGTCCGCCTCCGATTTCCGACGCGCCATGCTTTGTGCCGGTCTCGGCCACAAGCCGCGAGTAACGGCTACCAAGAGCAAGCCCCTGCAAAGCCATTACACCACCGATGGCAATTACGCTTATCGCTGCCATGTACCCAGGATACATGTTGGCCAAACCGAGAATCGTTAACACGATGGCGGCGGCGCCGCCAATCGTCAGAAACATCGAGCTTCCACCAGCCAGTCCGGCAGTCAAATGCCCATGTTCGCCACCGCTCGGTCCTTGTCCCCCACCACTCTCATTAGACATTGCTATTCCTCCCAAGTATTAAATGCGCTGTCTTTCAAATTGCGGGGTAGCGCTTCCCCGTTTTGGCTCGGCGCCATTGCAACCGCCGCCATTGACGGTCACGTTGTCCTTCTCTGGAATAGGGGTCCAACGTCCATGACCCCAGGCACAGCGAAACATCTTCGCCGCCTCCATACCAAAAACCTATGCCAGTGTGGCATGGACGGCACCAGCCCGGTAATACTTACGCCCGAGACAAACTATTACGTAGCGGATACCACCTTTTCACTTCCGATACGAGCAATAATTGCGTGGAAGGAGTGGTAGTTTAGGTAAAGGAACGCTCGGGCGGCACGTATTGATAATGCGTCTCAGTTGCATTTAAGGCTAGTAATCCTTGGAAAATTGCCCGGTTGCCCTTGGCGGATCGGAAGGGGATTGTAGAATCCTTGTGTTGATGCGAAACTGAAAAGGTTGAGTGTCAACAAGTATTGTTTTGTTAATTTTTCGGATAGCTTAGGGAGACCAGGCTCATGGCAGCAGTTGTAGATAAAGAAAAATGCACCGGATGTGGCGAATGTGTTGAGTCGTGTCCTCTGGACGCAATCGAGATGGACGGCGACGTAGCAAAGATAGACGCAGACACTTGCAGTGATTGTGGAGCCTGTGTCGACGTTTGTCCGGTCGAAGCCATTACGGTCGAGTAAGAGACTCGAACTTCCGTTGCATATCATCAGGCCACGCCTCGGCGTGGCCTGTTCGCATTATACCTCAGAAAACCATGACAGAAAAAGAATCGCAAGAAGAACAGCAAGAACGACAGGGGCCCATCGAAATTGCCGTTGTGGGTGACCTCACCGAGAACGAGGCGGATATATGCGAGAAACTGCTCGATATTCCGCCCGGCGGCGAGTGCGTCCTGTATTTCGATTCACTGGGCGGCAGCGCCTACGCCGCGATGGCCCTCTCCTCGCTGATAAAACTGCGCGGTTTGAATGCCACGGGGATTGTCGCCGGCGAGTGTACTTCGGCCGCCCTCTGGCCCTTCGCCGCGTGTCGACGGCGATTGGTGACTCGCATGAGCGTCTTGCTCTTCCATCCCATGAAATGGCAGAGCGAAGAAAGCGTAGGCCTGGCCGAGGCGGCCGAATGGGCGCGCCACTTCGGCTGGCTGGAAACCGACATGGACGCCCATCTGGCCGAAATGTTCGGCGTCTCGCTGGAAAAAATCCAAGAGTGGTCGCGCCCCGGCAGATATGTGGTCGGCACCGAACTGGTCGATGCGGGTCTGGCCGAGTTGATCGATTTCAAACCGCTGGATATCCTCGATTACGGGGAAGACGATGGCAAGACTATCGTTTAGCCCGGTCGCTTGCGACCGGCGTGTGGCGAGTGGTTGATGTTTTAGAGGACAGAAAATGTCGCATGACAGTAGTTCCAAGTTCGCAACAGTAAGCCGCATTGGGCATATGCCCGTCAGCCGAGCCGCTCGCGGCCGTGGTTTTTTCTGTTACCCCCTCGCACACGGCATTACGATCGTCTTGATTCTCGCACTCTGTTGCACCTCGGGGTGCAAAAGGCAGCAGCCCAAGGCCGAGTTTCCCGAGCAGCTTGACATCGAGGACTACGGACGGTTGCCCGGACTCAAGGGCAGCTCGCTGGAAAAGTTGCAAAACGAGCTTGCCCGAATCGAACACCAGCAAGGCACGCCGGAAATGCTCGACGGCATCGGGGTTATCGCCGCAGAGGAATCTTCAGGGAGCCAGCCCCCGTCCGGTCAAGCCCAGTCCGGACAAATCCCGTCCAAACGTTTAGGGATTCCCAACGACGTGAACGTGGCCGCCGGTTTGGCCGAAGCCTTTGATAAAAAGACCCTTAGCGCGCTGCAAGACGCCGCCGATAAGCAATATCCGCGCGGTCGTTTCGAGTTCAACGCCCTGCAACTGCGCATGGCGGTCGGTTTTCTATCGCGTCATCAAGACGAACTTCTCAAGGCCCGCCAGGCCCTGGGTCGTCCGCAGTGCGATTTCGGCATCCAGCATATTCGCGGGTTCGGCAACGACGTTTCTTTCATCGAGCGCGTGCGGCTGGCCGGCCGACTCGAAGCCCTCGCGGTGGCCAAATCGCTCTTTACCGAAGACAACCCGTCCGAAGCGATCGATGCTTTGCAAAACATGCTGCACTGGGCAAAGCTCTTGGGCGACGAACGGCACGCTGCGTCCCGTCTGCAAGCCGGCATGTTGCGAGCCGAGGCCCTGGAAGTACTGCAGGCCATCGCCCTGCACCCACGCTGCAAGAAGAAAGATCTCGAACGCTTGCACGAGATCCTGCACAAGCATCTGGCCGAGTGGCCCAGCGATGCCGAGGCCTGGATCGGCGATCGGGCGCTGGGCATGCACTGCTACGAAATCGTCCGCGACGGCGCCATAGTGGGCCTGCTAACGCCGGAAGAGGTCGAGGAGTTCTCCGATATCGGCTCTCTGGAAGATCTGCCCGCAGCGGCCAAGGAAATCGCCGATGAAGATGAGCTGTTTTATCTATACGCCATGCGGAAGATCATCGAAGGCTGCCAGCAGCCCTATTACCAACGGGCAAGTATGGCCGATGATATTCTTGCCGAGGCCGCCGCAAAGGGCATTGCTGCGGATTATCCCCTGGTGGCCGACCGATTGCTGCTGCCGGACATCAATCGCGGCTTGCGGATGCAGGCCGAAGACCGCGCGGCCACCGAGTCCTGGGCGGTTGGAATCGAAGCCGCCCTGGGGCGACCGACCAGCTATACGGTCAACCCGCTGAGCGGCAAGAAGTATCTCATCAGCCGCGGCAAGAAGCAGGTTTCGGTGCTTGAGCCCAACGGGCAAGACGAAACGCCAAAGCCGAAGGTAGTTGTGCCGCTACGCTAGGGAGCAGGGTTCATGACAAGAAAAAGCAGCCGCCGCGACTTCCTGCGAGGAAAATCGGCCGCACGCGCAATGGCCAACGCGGCCCAAGCCGCATTGCCAGACGGTTCGCCAGACGGCCGCCGTTATGTCGCCGGGCAAGCTGAAAAAGGCTATCTGTTGCAAATCTGCCGCGAGGCGATGGCCTGCGAATTCGAGGTTTGCCTTAACGCGGGTCAATATCCGCAGGGCATGGACACGGCTCTCGAAGCGCTGGACGTGGTCGACTCGTTGGAAGAAAGCTTAAGCATTTTTCGCGACGAAAGCCAACTGGCCGAGGTCAACCGCTTCGCCGCCGACGGCCCCGTGGCGGTCGACCCGGAGGTCTTCGAACTGCTGGCGATGTGTGCCCGGTTGAATCGCCAAAGCGACGGAGCCTTGGACATTTCGGCAGGGCCGCTCTCCGATGCATGGGGGTTCTCGCGTCGCGCGGGCTCGATACCCAACGATGACGATTTGGCTGCGGCCATGCAAAGCGTGGGCATGAAAAACATCGAACTCGACGCCGACGACCAGACCGTGCATTTCCTCTGCCGCGGCGCCCGGCTGAATCTGGGGGCAATCGGCAAGGGCTATGCCTTGGACCGCGCGGGCGCGGTCTTGGAAGAAGCCGGTATTCACAATTTCATGATCCACGGCGGCCAAAGCAGCGTTTTGGCGCGCGGGTCGTCGCTGGAAAACCTGGCGTTGCACTCTACCCCGGATAGCAAAGCCCAGAATAGCAGAGCCCCGGGAAGCAGATCGCGAGACGGTGCAGGCGAGTCTGCGACGGGCTATTGGTCGGTCGGCGTGGCACATCCGCTGCGACCCGGGCGACGTCTGGCCGAGATTCGGTTGCAGGACCGTGCCTTGTCGACCTCGGGTTCGGCCAGGCAGTTCTTCCGCTACAAGGGGCGGCGTTACAGCCACATCCTCGACCCACGCAACGGGCAACCGGCCGAGGGCGTCCTTTCGGCTACCGTGCTGGCTCCCACGGCTGCCGAGGCCGACGCCCTTTCCACGGCCGTTTTCGTGCTCGGCCCTGATCGATCGCGGAAGTTGCTCGAAAAGCGGGCAGACATCGGCGCACTGATGGCCCTGCCAGTCGGGGGGGTGAATCAGATCGAAATCGCCACTTTCGGGATAAGTGAACAAGATTTTAGTATCATGGACTAAGCCCGAGTTTCCTACACCCTTTGGGGGTGACAATGCCCGGGGGATGCTATTTATTGCGATAAACTAGGCGGATTATCGCATCTGCATCTTGTGCAATCGATAAAACATCGCGGTAGCCGTTAGAGCACGATAATTCCCCAGATTACACCTCCCGGTTTGAGCCGATGCGGGTAGAATGGGCGTAGTGAGCTATCAGCTATGGGCCATGAGCTATGAGCTGGTGAGATTTTGTAATAACATTGGTTCATCGGGATTTCGCGCGCGAACAAGTTCCCACAAGGAAGTACGGGTTCCCCATAGCCCATAGCCCACAACTCACAGCCCACAGATCTCAGCCGTCGCAAGGCGGAATGCAGGTATATGACGGAATTTTTCTTAGCACACTTTTCATATCTCGGGATCATTACGATCCTGATTCTAACCGGCACGGGACTACCCATACCTGAGGAAGTTCCCGTGATCGCGGCCGGTTTGCTCAGCGCCAATGGTCAATTGGATCCGTGGCTGGCGTTCTTTGCATGTCTGATCGGCGCCATCGGTGGCGATTGTGTGATGTATTGGATAGGCCGGCACTTTGGCCGCAACATTGTGCGCGAGCACCCCTGGTGGGCCCATTTCGTCAAACCCGAGCGCGAGGCCAAGCTCGAACGCACGCTGCAAGAACACGATTGGAAAGTGTTTTTCTTTGCCCGTTTTCTCGTCGGCATTCGTTCGCCCGTCTATCTGGCGGCCGGCGTCTTGCGAGTGCCGTTTCGACGCTTCATCATGATCGACATGGTTTGCGCCACGGCCGTGATCGGCACCTTTTTTAGCCTGAGCTACTATTTCGGCGAAACGATCGTCAACTGGATACGCGGGGCCGAAATTGGCTTGACGGGCATCGTCGTACTTACTTTGGGCGTCGTGGGCGGGGTCTACTATTACCGTCGCCGCAAAAGGAAGATGGAACCCGAAGTTGAAGAGTTGTTCAACGCGGGCGAAGACTCGCAGGACGATCTTGCTCCAGCCGCCAAATCGGACTGTGAATCGAGCAGCGAGTGCAAAGTAGAGAATCTCTCGGCAGACGTGTCGGTTGCTGAAACAGGGCCGTCACAGTCAGAAACTATCGTCGCCACGTCTAGCGTCAACAGCAAGGCAAACGATGAAGCCGTAAACAAGTGAGGCCGCTCGAAAACCATGCGTTTAGCGTTCACGATCGAGGTGAAAGGCCCGCTGTTTTCGATTGCGACGATCACCCTGGTGGCGGCCACCATGCTGATTTTTCCCACGGCTGCCACCGCGCAAGTGCGAGTACGAGTGCCAACGGGTAATCCCGTTCTATCCAGGTACGTTCCACACCACTTCAAGCCTGAGGTACGCTCGGGGCGAATTACGAGCACGAGCCGGCGGAGCAATTACCCGCACATAAATCAGGCGGGCGAGGTTCTCTCAATCAAAACCGACGGCTCGACCGGCAAGATGGAACTGAGATACGAAGGCCCCTTCCGTGGAGGGCCCTTGCTTC
>CAZISU010000200.1:0-8345 GCA_964541935.1 uncultured Planctomycetaceae bacterium
CAGTCAAACCGGAAGGGAAGGTTTCCAACCCGCCGGTTATCTATGTCGGCAATACCCAACAAGCGGTCAAATCCGGGTTGGATAATGCGAAAATGTCCCCGGAGGAATGGGTGATCGAAAGTACCCAAAACAATCTGGTGATAACCGGTGGACAACCGCGTGGCATCATCTATGGCGTTTATCACTATCTGGAGGATTGCAATGGAGTGAAGTTCTGGACGCATGAAGAAGAAACCGTGCCCCCAAAAAGCGAAATGCCGATAACGGGTCTGAAAATGAGCGGCAAGCCCGCTTTCAACGGGCGAACGGTATATTCACTTTATCTTACGGATAGCGGACATTATGCGGCCAAACTCCGAATCACTAGCGCAATAGAGGGGTATTATGGACAGATAGATGCAAGAGATAAACGCAATTTCGGGATGCAGTCGGAATTCGGACCGCCAAAATTTGCCCATTCCTTTGCGGAGCACATCCCCTATGAAAAATATTTCAAGGAACATCCCGAATGGTTTTCACTGGTAGACGGGAAGCGGTTTGGCGCTCAAGGGTCGAGCACATACAGTTCGCAGTTGTGTCTGAGCAATAAAGAACTGCGTAAGGAAATGCTCAAACTGCTCAAAGAAAACATCAGAGAAGGAAGAAAGGAAGCAGCCGCATGGGGTGTAACGCCGCCGCAATTATATGATGTTTCGCAGAATGATAACGGCGAAAAGTGTACCTGTCCGGACTGCCAAGCGATTGTCAAAAAATATGGTGCAGAATCGGGGCTGATGCTTGATTTCATTAATGAACTTGCTGACGGCATTAAAGACGAATTCCCGGAAGCCAGGATCAATACCTTTGCCTACATGTATACGGAGGCGGTTCCCAGCGGAATCGTACCCAGACCAAACGTCAGTATCACGCTGGTGGATACGTTAAGCAATCAGTCGGTTGCCTATACAAAGAAAGATAATCCTGTTTTCTGTGATCTTCTGGAGAGATGGGGAAAGATTGCGCCAAGTTTGCGGGTCTGGACGTATGGAATAACGTTTGCTCCGCCACGTGGTTTGCCGTATCCGAGCGCGGACATTTTTGGGGACATGTTCAAATCTTTTCAATCCAATAACGTAACCCAGCTTTTTATCGAGTTTGAACATCCGATCGTTGCGGCCAATCGTGATTACAAACTCTGGATGTGGGCGAAACTGGCGGAAAATCCGAATCTCGATCCGGAAAAACTAAGCCGCGAATTCGCCGACGGATATTATGGAGCAGCCGGAAAGTATTTCAGCAAATACTTGAAAGTTCTGAGAGAAAGTCAACAACGCAAACGCACTTTCATCGGAACCTATTCGGCGGCCGGGGCGTTTACGCACCTAGATCTTGGAACCGTGCATACGATACAAAAGCTGTTTGATGACGGAGAAGAAGCTCTCCGCGGAGAGCAGACGCTTTTGCGCCGTTGGCGTATGGCGCGCCTGCCGATCGACCGGGCAACCCTGTTGCGCGGTCGTTATCTGAAGGCAGAATATTACCAGAAACATACTACGATAGATGGTTATCCTTTTAACCGTAAAGCCATTGTTACGCGGATTGATCAAACAGTAAAAGAACAAGTACTTTTCCGGAAAGCGCTTCGGGGCTATATCATAAAAAACGAAGAAGAATATCTGAACGTAGAGCGCCCTGAATACCTGAAAGACATTCCTGTCAAGAATGTGATTCCACCAAAACAATTTGCCAGCCTGCCGGTAACCAGCTATTTTGATTTTACGGCTGAATCTCCGTACCGGTTCGACAATGTTGTGATTATCAAGGATGATCCGGAAACGGAAAGCGGTACTTGCTGTTATCTGCCATTTCCGCAGACTCATCATAAGCATCCGCTGGGAGCAAAACTGGAGGAATATAATAAATATCTCTCCTGGGGCGTATATTCTCAAGCACTACGTATGACTTTGAAATCAACGGCGCTTCACTGGAAAAACGTGCCGGGGCCCGGATATAACTGGTATAACCTCGGAACCTCCAAACTGACGAAAGACTGTTATCTCTATTTTTTCCCCAGTTGGAGCGTCCAGTATCGCTTGGGCATCGCCTGCAATCCGGTGAAGCCGGATATGGAATATGAAATATGGGCAAAGATCAAATTTACCGGTCCGGATTTTCCGCACGGAAAAGCAGGGGAAACCAATGCCATTTCCATTGAGAGAATCGTAGTGGTGGGGCCGAAGAAATGATCGGCCAAAAAAGGGTGCAACTCGAAAGGCACTTGAACTTAAATGACCGATTCCTGAATTCGTGACGGAATTGCCACGGAACATATTTAGAGCGTCTAACAGAATGAACGCGTAGGGTTCGGCGGCAAGTCAGGTAGGCTGTGGGCAAGGAAGCATCGGTCGGGAGTTCGGCCTCCGGTGCCTGGCATGGTGAAGGCGATATCCGCAGGCCGATTTCACTGGCGCCTTCCACGCGATCCAGGCATTGCATCAGTTCTTGACACTGCCCGAGAAGCAGATGGCAGATTCCCTCCTCGTCGGTCATTTGGGTTCCGAATCGGATTGGCAGCACGGTAATCCCGTGATGGATGGCGTGCAAAGCAGCAGCATGCTCCAAGGTTTTCGGGGGACGTCCGGCGAGTTAATGACGGCGCATGCCAGTTCCTCCGCTAGAACCCAACGTACGTCAACCTGCCCGCGCACGGTCTGCTCGGCCACGGTCGGCACGTCTCGACTTCGGGCGATTCCCACCGGGTATAGTGCTGCTGTTGACTTTTGCGTTTTCAGTTTCACGTGCTCCCCGATGTGCTCATGGTCAACTCGGGACAGAAATGGTAAGGTGGCCAAGGGCCACTCACTTCCAGCAACAGTCCCTTTTCCAGTATTGCGTTACCATTCTAGCCAACAACGAAATCCGCGACTTGAAGATTGTGCCAAGTCTCAGCGGCAACACGGGCGAACTATCGGCTGCCTTATGGATAATTTCGTTGTGCCGGAGTGCTACATGGTTCAACCACCTGATGTCTTCGGCAGTCTTGCCCTGGAGTTTTTCCACATCGAACTGGTCCAATCCGACACGACTGACCACTGCGGCTATCGGACCACTGCAAACCAACTCGATTTCAAAGCGAGGGTCGATTCCCGGACCGATACCCTGCACTCGACAATCAGTTTGCGAGAAGGCGTACTGGTAGTAGTGCTCGTTACTCATGCTGAACACTCGCGGTTCGGGAAGCGATATCTTGAATCACCTTTTGCAGGTGTTCGCGAGAGATTTTAAGGCCCTTGGTATCCGGCTGTTCGGGTGAAGCCTCGATACGTTCAGCAATCACCGCCATCATGGCGCGATGGCAAACGCCCTCGATCTCAACGCCGCTGAAACCGTTGGCTTGTTCGGCCAGCCACTCGACCGTCACATTCGGGGCCAGCGGCCGATCACGGAGATGGACCAGGAAGATTTTCAGTCGGGCGGCGTGATCGGGTAAGGGCAGATCCACTTGTAGGTCGAAACGCCCCGGGCGCAAGAGGGCCGGATCTAGCAGGTCGCAACGGTTGGTGGCCGCCAGTACCAAAACTCCTTTGAGTTCCTCGATGCCGTCTAGTTCGGTCAGCATTTGGCTGAGAACCCGCGAGCCCACGCCGAAATCTTCGCGGCCGCCGCTTGCTCGCGTGGATGCCATGGCATCGATTTCGTCGAAGAAGATGATGCTCGGCGCGCGGCGGGTGGCCTCGTCGAAGATCTTCCGCAGATGGGCCTCGCTCTCGCCGTAGAACTTGTGGATTATCTCCGGGCCGTTGACGGAGAAGAAATTGGCTTCTGTTTCGTGAGCCACCGCCCGGGCAATCAGCGTCTTGCCGCAGACTGGAGGACCAAGCAACAGCATACCCTTGGGAGCATCTATACCCAGGCGATCAAACAATTCGGGATATTTTAGCGGCAACTCCACGATCTCGCGGATTCGCTCCAACGGGCGTTTCAGGCCGCCGATATCTTCATAGGATAACGATGGTGCCGCGGGCGCCGGCTTGCCGTCGGTCTTACGTGGTCTGCCGATCTTCAGGACGCTTTCGGGCACGATCACGACCGGCCCTTCGGGCTTGGTGCTCTTGACGAGAAAGTCGGCCCAGCGGTTGCCGAACAATGATGCCCGTACGCGGTTGCCTGCGACCACGGGCAGACCGTCGAGCCGGCTGCCGATGTACTCCATGTCGCGGTTAGAGGGTCAGTACTCCTGTGGGTCGAGGACAACCTCGACAGCCGAACGAACGTCAACGGGGCGTACCACGGCCGACTCGCCGATCCCCAGCTCAACGTTCTCGCGAACAATTCCGTCGATTTGCAGACGTTCCTTGCCACGATGCTCCTTGAACGTTGGTAGAAGTTTGCAAACGGACGTTTTCTTGCCGATGACCTCCACCATGCCGCCAATGTCGAGACCAAGCCGATTCATATCGGCCGGATCCATCCTCGCGATTCCGCGTCCCACGTCCTTGCCTGTTGATTCGCTGACCTTGAGCGTGATTTCCCTCGTAGCCGTGGATGTTTCGGTTATTTTCGATATACCTTTCGTGAAAGAACGGATCCCGACGTTGGATCGTCAGTTGAAATACCATGCGTTTAGTGGAGGCCGGTGGGATAAATGGCGCCGGTCGCATCGTGGACGTCGTACGCTATTTTCGTGAGCACGACGGATACACGCATCGGCCCAGCGTGCGGGCCGCCATCGTCATCGCCAAGGTGACTGCCTATCGAAATGCCCAGTACGATCCCGACGATCCGATTTTCGTGCGAACCTGTGTCGACGCCCTGGAGCTGGAGGAACCGAGCAAGGATCCCAAAGTCAAACGGCTCTCGCCCGAGAAGGTCAAAGAGGGGATTGAGAAGGCCTGGAGCCAGTCCTGACGGCGCCGATTGATAATCGAACAAACCACACAAAACAAGGAAAACCGTCCATGAAATCCATACCCCGCAGAACCGCCACGAGTGTCCTCTCGATGAGCAGCAGACGCCTCGGTCATGGGACGGGTGCTCGCGAAAAATACCTCCGGCTGGCAAAATTAGAATTCGAGAAAACACACCAGGCCAACCATTTGCAGAGGATCCGGGAGCGTGCTTCGGAGCACGAGCAGCGGATCACCGAAATCGACCGGGAGCAAGGCTTTTTGCTGACCTCGGCCACGGCCGTCCGCAAGGGAGAGCCCATGCCGTCGAAGGTTCCGCGTCGGGCAAAACCCGCCGCACCGAAACGCTCGGGCGGACAGCATGCGTCCTGAAATTACCAAGGCGCCGCATAACTATATCGCCGCATAAACGGCACGATTACCAGGAGAAAAGAGTAATGGCTGACTATGTTGATAAGGTGCTTTGCCTCGACCCGGCCGCCGGAAAAGGCGGGCGACAGTTGTTGCATGTCAAATCGGTTACCTGTGGCTTCTGTCGGGGAAGCGGCCAGGACGATCTCGGGGCCACCTGCGGCATCTGCACAGGACACGGCCACGTGGAGGTTGAACCACCCGTGGTCCGATGCCACGAATGTCGCGGCAGCGGACATGGGAAGGGGGCCCTGACCTGCCTGGCCTGCCGGGGAGTGGGTTTCATCCCAGTCCACGAAGACGCTGCCATCTGCACCCATTGTCACGGCACGGGAAAAGAAGGTGTCTTTTATTGCAAACACTGCCACGGGCAGGGAATCTGTTAGCCGATCGTAAAACGGGCCAACAACCGAAAAACCAATGGATGGGAGTAACGAACATGGGTTTGGATAATCTGCCCGACCGGCCGACCGCGATAGCCCTGCAAAACGCCGTCATCGACTTCCTCACGGAGTCCGTGCCGAACGTAAAAAAAGTAAACATCGTCAAGCTGGTTCCCCTCGACGAGTACGAAGGGACCTGGGAGGCGGAAGCCGAAGTCTGGCAACCCAACGCGACAATCGAGTCGCTGGGAATGCAAACCAATCGTCCCGTGCTGGACCGGACGCCGTATCTGGTCCGCCTGGACCGCCGTTTGCAAGTGTCAGCCTACGGGCAGAGGGATTCAGTAACCACACCGGAATAATGCCGCCACGGCAACACCAACTCTATGGAAGGAAGTAATACGATGAAAGTTAATTGCCTCTCTTGCGGCCACCTCGTGGACCTGCGGGATTCGTACGACGACTACCAGGGCCAGATCAAGTGTTTCGCCTGCGGGGCCCTGATGGCCATCCGCACCGAGAACGGTGAGATCAAGTCTGCCGAGTTTGTATCGGGCAGACCGCCCGGCAGCGAGTCCACGACCCGCCAGATGCAGCAAGCTGTTGCAGAGGCCGCAGATGAAAACGTCGTGAAATATTAGTAGACCTTTATCATTTCAAGGAGGGAAAACGTGGCAAGTACCATGAACTCAATTGGAACCGGCTTCTACCTTTATGGAATCACGACGGCCGAAGCCGCTGTGCCCATGCAAAGCTCCGGCGTGGCGGATGGCGACGTGGAAAGGGTAGTCGAGGGCCCGGTGGCGGCGATTGTTACCCGCGTTGCAGTCCAGAAGATCCACCCCGAGCGGGCGAATCTGGCGGCGCACAATCAGATACTCCGCGACCTGGCCGATAGTCAAGCGGTGCTGCCGGTAGCCTTCGGGACGATCGTCGATAGCGAAAAGGGATTGCGCCGCGCTATCCTCCGCAACGGCAATATTCTCATCGACAGGCTGCGCCTGCTGCAAAACAAGGTGGAAACGGTCTTGAAGGTTTATTGGGACACCCCCAATATCTATGAGTATTTCATGTCCACCCACGCAGAACTGCAACAGATGCGCGACCGGTTTTTCGGAAGAGGCCAAAAGCCGTCCAGGAACCAGAGTATCGAGTTGGGCGAGCTGTTCGCCGCGCTGCTTCAGCAGGCCCGCGAGCGCCACACCGACCGCGTGACCAAGGCCCTTTCCCCATACTGCGCCGATATCCGAACCATCGACGTGGGAGAGGAGAAGCTGATTATGAAACTGGCCTGTCTGTTGGAAAAAGACAGTGTAGAACGATGGGAAGAAGGCGTCCATGAGGTTGCCCGCCTGTTCGACAACAATTATAGCTTCAAATACGGCAACCCCTCGATCCCCTTCAACTTCGCCGACGTCGACCTGGAACTGGGGGGAAATTCGTAGGACGAACTTTGCCTATCGCAATAAAACGTATTGAATTTACAAAAGCGGTGGGCGAAGCCCACACTATGTTGAGGATTTTATGGCATTCCTAGTCGACGACCTTCTCCTCTTTCCGTTTAAGGCAATCATTACAAACGTCAAGAAGGCGGCGGAGGAGGACTTGAAAAACGAGGAAAAAGAGGTTATGGCCGGCTTGACCGGATTACACCATCGGCTCGAATCGGGTGAGATCTACGAAAAGGAATTCGACGAGTTGGAAACCAAGTGCCTCAACCGACTGGAGGCGATCCAGAAGATTCTCCATCCGGAACCACCGCTGACCAAAATCCAAAAACTGCAAAAATATTATCCCGAAGAATTCAAGACGGAAGCAGAATGCGAAACAGATGTGTACAACGAAGTGGAAAGCACCGCACAGAATCACTCGGGTGAATTGGTCGTAGAAACTGAGAGCCGCTCACGCTTGGGGTTCGCATCCATGCGGAAGAAGAAAACGGCAACGATCCGACCCGCAGGAATCGAGCCTGTATCAATGGAACGAAAAGCGAGCGGTCTGCAACCGACCAAGCTGAGATCGGTCGGTTGGGGTTCAACTAAACGATAATTGGAAAGCAAATCAAAAGCAGCGACAAAAGGAAGTGTCATGAATAGTACCGAGTCGGCAAGTTACGATGTGGACAGCTTTTCCGAGGCAACATCCTTTGGTGACGATACGCTCGTCGAACTCTTGGACCGACTGCTGAACACGGGCGTGGTCCTGCTCGGCGACGTGAATATCTCGGTGGCCGACGTCGAATTGATTTGTCTCCGCTTGCAACTCATGCTCTGCTCGGCGGAGACGGCCAGTGAAAACGGCTGGCTCGTGCCCACGCGGGAGTTTCACCCGGTGGCATCTTAAGGATCCCATGCAGAGGAAGAACCAACCATGGCAAGCGTAACCGCGGAATCGCCCCCAAGCATAACCAGATTGTTCCCGGACTTTCCCGAGGTGCATCCGGCCGATGAGCAGCCGACTGCCCAGCAAGCAACAGCGGCGGACCCGTCGGAGATGCTGTCGAAGGTGCCATCCAAACTCAAATTCAACCCGGAAAACGTCCGCAACGGCCTGGCGCAGCTTGTGCTCACCCTGGTCGAGCTGCTTCGCGAACTGCTTGAGCGACAGGCGCTGCGGCGGATCGACGGCGGTTCGCTCAGCGACGAGCAAATCGAACGCGTCGGAG
>CAZISU010000201.1:0-8331 GCA_964541935.1 uncultured Planctomycetaceae bacterium
ACCGCTTTGGCTTTTGCCTCGACGGCGAAGTCCAACTGGCCACGCAGGGCCGCATAGTCGATGTCGCCGCTACGGGTAAACGGCGTGCGAATCGACGGCCAGGGACCGCTGAGCTGAGCGCGAATGTCGGCTGGGCAACCTTTGGAAAAATCACGCTTCGGCCGCACGCTTCGTCGTCGGGTAGGCGTTTTTTGTGCAGGTGCATCGGCTGCTTGGGACTCATTAACGCCACCACTCAAAAAACCACCGGCAGCCACCAGCCCGGCGGCCGTGGTCGAAGCTAGCAGAAAACCACGCCGCGATGTCTGCACATCACCGGTTGTATCGCGAGACGGTTCACGTGTTATGATTGTTTGACTTTTATGGGTTACTTGGTGCATGATTCGTTTCGCTCCAATTGACTGGCAATGTTAAAAGCAAAGTGATGCTGACGCTGACAAATAGTTCCCATTAATCGACTAAAACGCTGGAAACAAAAGCCTCGCCACCTCATCACATGTTAACCGAAAGAAAGACGGGTACAATCCTTTTTTCGGCATTAGATCAAAAGATCACAAGACTTTGGAGCAAAACACGCCTCGGAGTTTATGGGAGTTTTCAGCCGTTCGTTTACGATGCAGATAAGACCGATCGTAACGCTGAACTTCGTCCGGGTAAAATCTCACAAACAATCAAATTTCAACCCGCGGCGTCCGGCTCTTTTCCGCCTAAGAACCCTTCATGTAAGAAGACCGGCTCGTAGCCTTTTTCGGTTATGAAGCGAATGGCCGTGTCCAGCCGTTGGGCATGGTCGGGCAAGTATCCCTTGTAGAACGGCCAGAAGTATTGCTCGTGCGTGAGAAGGTTCATGACCTCTGCCGAGTACGCATCTCTTGTCAGCGGTTCGAGCAACGGCACGATTTTTTCAACCGGCTCTGAGTTGCAAATGATGTCGTCCTTCGTGAACACGATCCCGCTGTCGAAATCCATCAAGACGTCTTTTTTCCAAAGATAGGCCGAGCGTGTGTCGTCCATGCAGTAATTGATGTCATAGCTCCCTTTCCCGTTGGGGCAAAAATAGCCGCTTAGAACACGCACACCACGCTCGTATAAGGGTCGCCAGGCCGAAGGGCGGGTCATGGCGTAATGCATGTTCGTGGGCGGCGAATAAGCTTCTTTGCCGGCGAAACGCAGAATCTGTTCGTCAACTTTATCCAGGTCGGCGATCAGTATTTCCGCAGGCACGTCCTGATAAGGTCGCGGCGGGTCGTTGGCGTGAGCATGGAAGGCTAACCTCAGCCAGTCGGAATTGTCCCGCCACTCGCCTTTATAACGGTCGGGGAAGTTGGGCAGCGAGAAATCGTCGCCGGTGGTGTAATAGATGTTTACAGCGAATTTCGTGCCGTATTTCTTATTCAAATCGCGCAGGATCTTAAGATAGAAACAGTCGAAGAGCGATTTCGGCTTCTTTTGCGCGATATCGCGCAGAAAGAAACTGTTGTCGTCGCTGGCAAACCCGTAACGCGGACGTGAGTAACGATCCCAGACAACGCGAATGGCGTGTTGCTTGGTCTTTCCAGCAGAGTCGCTGGCAACGGCCGTGATAGGAGTCTCTTTTTGGCGTAGTATCACGTCGGCCTCGAAAGCTTTGCCCTGGCGTCGCGTCGGCTGCCCGTTGACCATAACCTTCTCGCCAGCGTCGGCTTGACCGGCCACGCGCACGATCATGCCGTCGGCCACATTCTTACCGTGGCGATGATTCAAAACGGCCCCGTGAAAAGGCGTCTCGATCAGCGGGGCCTTGGTATCAGAAGCAGCAAATGCCGTGGGCATACCCATTAATAGTCCTCCCGTTGCCAGGCTAACATTCTTGATAAAATGACGTCTTTGACTTCGCTCACGCTCCATGCTCTCACTCCGTGTTTGAATGTAGTCCCTTGAGTTTCTTCCGTTCGCTCTTGTCCGGAATCTTATAGTCAACAGTTTTCGATTGGGCCGACAGTTCGATGCCACCGAGCTTCGCATCCCACAGCCAGTTCCAACGTCGTAACTCGCTGACTTGCAGCAAAACACGATGCAGCACGCGGGTTCGCTTTTCTTTCACCCAACCGCCGTATTTCCAGGTATATTGCCAAACCTCGAAACGCATTGTACCGGCCCCTTTGGTATAGCTGGTAGGCAGATCGCGGATCAGCATCACCAGCATGCGCACGACTTTCTTGTCACCACCCATCGCCAACGGCACAACCTTGTTCTCATAGTGGCGAGATTTCTTGATGTCGTCGGCAATGAACTCGGCCGTGTCTTCCTCGACCGCCGCGTCGGGCCCAAAGAATGGATCGAACTCCAACACGGGCGGATAGTGCCAGCCCTCGATGCGACGCCGGCCCGGGCCCATAATCACCAAGTCGTAGCGGCCCGGCTTCAGATCCTTAAAAACCCACTTGCCGCCACCCTTGTTGACGGCCCGAAGATCTACCTCTGGTGAATCAATCTTCGCCTTGGGGTTAACCGCCTTACGATGATTACCGTCCTGGTCCCAGCGATCAAAAGCCCCGACCGCCATGACACCGTCGTCGCCCGTGAGGTGTACGACCAGGTCGCCGGCGCAGGCAGGTGTCGTGATTAGCTTTGCCCACGACAGTAGAAGCAATATTAAAAACAGTGCAATGGTCGTGGATCTAGTATGATTCATGATGAAACCATGTTTGCGGTATGGAAGGTTATCAGGGTATCTAATGATGTTGAGGTCTGCCGCCGACAATTATGGCAGGTCTAAGATCGTATTTTTGAAGGAGTCCGGATGTATGATTTTATACGCCGGCTTCAGTTGAAAATTGAGTTTGGCTATATAGCCTTCTTCAGCATTGTACAGCCAACGCCCACTTTTTTGATTTGCCTTAATATCTATTTTGTGTGTCCAATTGGTATTTGGAAGTGTATCAATAGGCTCAAAGTCACGCCATATACGATTTACTTCTTCAAGCTGCTGGGGCTGATCCACGACTCTGATAATATTAAATTCCGAGTCTCGAACTTCGATTTTTGATATTTGCATCAGTTGTGGAGATGTATAACAACCAACAAGCAAGATCAGAAGTGTAATCGCATAATATGGTTTCATGTTATAGTCGGTATTCTGAAATCCGGAATCGAAACCTCTCACTGCCTCACTTCTTCAACTCAACTAACATTCTCTTCGCCGTCGGCACCAGCGGGCTGCCGGGGTAGTCCTTGATTATCGAATGCAACATCGCCTCCGCCCGCTGGGGCTTGTCCAGTTTCTTTTCGCAAGCGGCCCCCAAGAGCAAGAGTTGGTCAGCGTAGGGCGAATCGTGGTTAACGGCCACGAGCTGCTCGCTAAGGGCAACCGCCTGTGCGTATTTGCCGCGTCCGTTCCAGTAACGTCCCAGAAGCAACGATAGGTATCCGTCTATTTTATCGGCCGGAAAAGCCTCTTGCCAGAGTTGCAACTCCTCCATAGCACGGGCCCAGTCCTCGGTTTTCAGGTACTGTTCGACGCTACGACTGTGGGCACCTCGCCAGGCGATTTTTTCCACGTGCGAACGGCTCTTGTTCACGCTACGTTGGGCCTGGGCGTAGGCCTTTCTCGCGGCCTTGCCGTTGCCCTCAAACGCCCAATAGTCGCCCCATATGCGATCCAAACGCACGACGGCCGGGTCGGTCGAATTCTTGGGCAGCCCGGCGGCCGCCAGATCCAAAAGCCCTTTGCCCAATTTCGGTTTTAACAGATCACCGATGGCGATATCGGCCGCGGCCAGTTGACAGTTTGCCTTCAAGACCGGCTGCGAAATCCTGGCGGCGGCGTTTTGCCAGATCGTGAACGCCATGCTCGAATCGCCCAGCCGGTTGCGTGCCAACGGGCCGACGAGTTCAGCCAACTTGAAAATGTCGTCATCGCTGCTGCTGACGGAGGCTTTGACACTTTTATCGTCGCCGCCGGCCAGAGCGTTGCGCCCGACATCGACCGCCATGGCCAGGTACTTTTGCGACTCGGCCCGTCGCGCTGCAACTTTTTTAGCCGCCTCGGCCGCCGCCCGTCGCTCGGCCGCCTCTTGAATGCGACGCGACTGAGGGCGTTTGGGTTTCTCCTCGCTCTTTGATTTATGATCGGCAGCGGCTTGCTTTTCTTCAGCTTTCTCCGATTCGGCCAACGTTTCCGCTTTCCACAAGAAGGCCAGCACCAACTGCCGAGCCGAAGCAACATCCAGACGCTTTGCATCATACGTGGACAATATGCCTAAGTAATCGTCGAGCTTGTGCGGCTTCTCCTTGCTGCGACGCGTGCGTAAGGGCCGCTCGATGGAAATGCGGTTTGTGGTGGTCAGTGCTCGCGTGCCGCGTTTGATGGATAACGCAACCGTATACAGCCCCGGCCGCAGGTACACATGCGCCGGACTTTGCCGCTCGCTCGTTTGTCCGTCGCCGAAATCCCAAAGGAACTTAGACTTCGTGGCCAGACCCGGCGGCGAAGCGTCGCGAAACGACACGCCCAGCAACGGCTGCGTTTCGCCCGGCAACGGCACCTCGCCGGCGACCTTGAAGCGAAAGTCGGGCACAGCTTTTTTTGCGCGCGTGCTCGCCGGCCCGGCCTCGGCCCGTCCGATCGAAGCCGCTATGAAAACGGCCGGCTCAATACCGGTGGGTCGCGGTTTATCGCCCGCCGGGCCCTTGAGCCAGGCCAGCGACATCACGGTCTCGCTGCCGGCCGCGGCGTGATAGTATTCGAACTTGTGCTGTCCGGCCGATAACCGCAAGGTTTTTCCCGACGCGGGACGTGCGCGCCGCAATGGGCCGTGTCGTCCGGGCGCCGAAACCACCAACTTGTCGTCTATGAGCACGAAGCTGCAATCCTGGCTCGACGTCCAAAAAGTGTAATTTCCCGCCGCCGAGATATTCATCTTGCCCGCATAGCGGCTCAAAAACGGCCCCGCCGTGGGGCTTGTGGGATTGTGCGAATGATAAACGGACTCGACATAATCGGCCCCCATCGGTTTGGCTTTCTCAAAGGCCCGCCGCAGCGAATCAAGATCGTGCAAATTGCATCGCCCGAAGCGGCGGGTATCCAAAATCAGACCGTCCGTGTTGGTCCATTTCGGCACAAGATCTTTTTTGGGCGACTGTTTGCCTGGGGGTGGGTCGCCCGGGGATTGGCCACCATAGTAAATCTCGTAACTATTTTGCCCCGCAACCGTCTCGAAAGCCAAACGGCAGAAGTCGCCTGGACCGAGCTGCAAGATCCGTGTCGGCAGCGGCCGGTTGTTTTTGCCGGCCACCAACACATTGCCGCTTGAAGCATCATCTTTGTCGCGGCGAATTAGTGACTGGTGCAAAAATTCGACAACCATCACCGGTCGCAGTTCGTCGGGCTTAATCGAAACGGTTCGCTTGGCGTCGAACTCGGTGCCGGCAAGCCGAAAGGAATCCCCCTCGGCAGCCCTTGCAGCCAGCAAAATCACTGCCCAGCCAATACATACAACCGTTAAAGATTCCCGCAAACGCCGCATTCGCCTCATACGTCCCATATTTTGCTCTATTTGTGATTGGGATCAAACCATTGATATAGATCCTTCTACCAACTAATGTAAATAGTGCGATCTAATCAAGCAGTGCAGCTCTAAGTGGCTGTGCAGAAGCGAGTTACAGAGATTGCAGTGAACTGATAAATTGCCAGAAATGGACACAAATAGACAATTTTTTCACTATTCGGGTATCGCGATACCCGGACATTTCAAGCCGCCTGAGCCAGTTGGCTGGCCGCACCGACAACTCTGTTGGCCATCTGTTCTCGTGGTAATCATCCCCGCCCGCCTTCCTTCTTTCTGGACTCGTATCCGAGCCACATGATTGCCTCGTGTACTTTTACCCATCATACTAGGGAGAGCTTCGGATAGCAAACAGCACACACTCTTGTTTATTGACGGTACATCTCTACTGTAATAAATCAAGAGGCAGTTGTCTCACTCACGTTGGCACAGAGGGGTTTGTCGCGGGGTTTGCCGCCAATCTTTTCACAATTCCTCAGCGTGATAGAATGAGGAATTGCAATCACCAGACACTGAAAAAAGCTTATATGAGCGTTACAGAAAACAAGCAAATCAAAGCCACTCCCCAGCCGATGCCAGCCGAACTCAATAGTGTGCAGCCCGGTAGCGGGGTATGCTATCGCATTGAATTAGCCTGGGGACGTTGGCGACGCTGGTATTTGCAGCATTTCCGCCGCGGCTTCGTCGAGCGCATGGCCCAAACCCGACGCGGATCGGTCGACGGGGCCCCGCACGAGATCCTCGACCCCCGCGACTTGAAATATTGTCAAAACCTCTGCACTTGCCATTGGACGCCGCAAGACGACCCCTTCGCCTGGCGCGAGCGGCTGCCATTTGCCCGCTGGGGACTGGCCGAGTTGCAACTGATGGGCTGGCCGCTGCTGATAATGACCCTTTTACTGGGTTATTACTTCTGGTATCTGGCCTGGATTCCCGCCATCCCCCTGTGCCTGGTGGTTTGGTTCTTCCGCGATCCGCCGCGCCGCGTGCCCGCTGACGCAGGGGTATACGTTTCGCCGGCCGACGGGAAAATCGCTGAGATCACGCGTCTCGAGCACGACGACTATATCGGCGGCCCAGCCGTGCGGATCGGGATTTTCCTTTCGATCTTCAACGTACACTTGAATCGGGCCCCCGCCGCGACGCGGGTGATATCTATAAAATATTCCCGCGGCGAGTTCCTCAACGCTTTGAACCCCGAAAGCACCTTGCGGAACGAAAACATCTGGCTAGGCTTGCAGGAAATAGAGCCGCCCTATCGTCGTTCGGTGGTAAGACCCATCGCGGGGGCAATCGCGCGACGCATAGTATCGGTAGTGCGAACGGGCGACGTTTTAGAACGCGGACAGAAGTTTGGCATGATCAAGCTCGGCTCGCGAACCGAATTAATTTTGCCCGACACCGATGACCTGCGGATTTGCGTCGAGGTCGGGCACAAAGTTAAAGCAGGCACAACGATTTTTGCCCGCTATGTAGACAAAACGGTACGTAATTGAGAGGTGAGCGTTATGAGGCCGCTAAGAACGATACCGGTTCTGCCCACCATGTTCACGCTGGGAAACCTCGTGTGCGGGTTCTTCGCGATTGTGGTGGCAGCCAACGTCGGTCGCCCCGATCCCGGCAATGCCGTCTTAAGTCCGGTCGAAACCACGCACCTGATGATCAGCGGCTGGTTGATTTTCCTGGCCATGATATTCGACGCCCTGGACGGCCACGTGGCGCGCATCTCGAACACGACAAGCGATTTCGGCGCGCAGCTCGACAGTCTCTGCGATCTGGTGACTTTCGGAGTGGCACCGGCGTTTTTACTGGTCAAAATGTGCCCCTTGGCCGAGGTCGACCACAGCCGTCAGGTTTGGATCATAGCGGCCTCGTTCGTGGCCTGCGCGGCCATGCGCCTGGCCCGTTTCAATGTCGAAACTAGCGACGATGTCGAGGACCATCTGAATTTCAGCGGCCTGCCTTCGCCGGCCGCCGCGGCTTCGATCGCCAGTTTTGCAATCATGTTCTACACCTTGCGAAATCCGGACAATGCCTTGCCCTATGCCAAAACAATAGACGAAGTGTTGCAAACAATATTGCCGTTTTTCGCCGCCTTCGTGGCCATTGCCATGGTCACCCGCATTCCCTATCCGCACGTGGTCAACCAGGTCCTACGCGGTCAGCGCAGCTTTGGCCATGTGGTGGGCGTGGTCTTCGCGCTGGTTGCAATTATGGCTATCAAAGGCTACGCCGTACCGATCATATGCTGCTCGTTCGTTTTTTCTGGGCCGGTGCGTTTCGCCTGGGCGAAGATAATGCACCATCGCCAGAAGGAAGAATCGCTTTTTTAAGAAATTATTCAAGGACAAAAACACTAACCCGAAGCGCAAGCGAGGGGGAAAAGCTCACTCAATCTTAGTGCCGCGTTCCCCTCGCTTGCTCTTCGGGTTAGTGTGAACAATAAACGCCAAACCCAAAGAGGCCCCCATATGTTTTCCGGAATAGTTGAATCGCTTGGCACCATTGCCGAAATCCGTCCCGAACCGCCCGGCTGTTGGCTGATCGTGCGCGAGCCCACCATCGCCGCCGAAACGGCCGTTGCCGACAGCATCTCCGTCAACGGTTGCTGCCTGACCGTGGTCGACGTAAGCGGCGACACATTCGCCTTCCAGGCCGGCCCCGAAACGCTTGCCCGCACTAACCTGGGTGACCTGGAAGTTGGCTCGTCGCTCAACCTCGAACGGGCACTGAAGGTCAGCGACCGTTTGGGCGGACACTTCGTCTCCGGACACATCGACGGCCA
>CAZISU010000202.1:0-8315 GCA_964541935.1 uncultured Planctomycetaceae bacterium
CGGCAATCCGAAAGAAGCTTCCAATGGCCGACCAGGCCTTGATTTTCATTGGCGATACCGGCACCAACGAAAAGCAGCACCGCCGAAACGAAGCCCGTTGCCATTATGCCCGTTGCCTTCATGCCCGTTGCCAGTTTGATTGTTCTGTGTTTCTGCATTGTACGGCTCTCGTGTAGGTTTTTTTTGGGGGGGGGTAAGGAGGGAGGCAACGTGAGGTTGGATTGCGGCCTTGGTTTGCAATAGAACGTTGAAACGATGCTTCCGGGGTTTAACGTTTGCGCAGCTCCAATATTTCTTTATCGTTTAGTATCCTGTTGTAAACACGAACGTCTTTCATCTTGCCGTTATAGAAATCGCGTTGGCCAAAACCGATCTTCAATGGTGACTTGTTTGTCAGGTCGTAGTGGTCGGGTTGGAATGGCGATGACGTGCTTACGCACTTGCCATCGACGTAAAGTTTTAATCGATCTTTTGCCTTGACGGCAACAATATGTCGCCAACCCGGCTGAAGCCGGCGGTCGAGGGTGGCGCACTTGCCAACCTCTAACGACCAAACAAGTCCTGATGGCATTGTTCCGCAGAATAGTTTTCCATCGTAAGCCGCCAACGTCCATGCGCGGCGATAAAGGCCGCCACCAGTGTCGAGATGTCCGGTGTATGCCCACGTCGTGCCGCCGGAGTATCGACACACTTTTGCCGTCGGAAGCGATCCGGCAAAAAGTTGTCCGTTGAATTCCAGTAAAGCCTGAATCTCCTCTTCTTTTCCTAGTCGACCACAGTTGGTCCAATCACCGGAATCTTCGTAGCGGAAGACTGTCCCGTTCGGCCACGTGCCAACGTACATCCGACCCTGATATATGCCGATTGAGTAGGTTTGCGTAGTCTCGGGGATTGGTTTAAGCGTTGTCCATTTTTTGCCGTCGTAACGGAAAAACTCACCGCCATCGAAGCTGGCAGCGTATAGACCGCCGTTGTACACGGCCAGCGGTTCGACCCGTTGTCCAGGATGACCGCAGAAGGTCCATTTATTACCGCCATCGTAACGATACAGTCCCTTCGACGGCCAATACATTGTAGTGGCGTACAGCTTGCCACGAAAAACGGTCATGCAGTAGACGGAGTCGGCATTTCCGAGTCGACCGCAGTCAACCCAAATTTTGCCACCTTCGTAGCGATAAATCTTGCCGCCCGGATTCGTATTGGGCGATGGTTCTTGACCATCGTGCGTGGGGTCGCGCCGCGCAACGCCTGCATAAAGCTTGCCATTGTAGACGGCCAACGAAAAGACCGCATTGCACCGGTCTGGTCGGCCGCAGTCGATCCATTTTTTGTCGCCTGCGTAACGGAACACGTGTCCGGCCTCGTTTAGGCCTGGCTCTAATGTCCCGGCGTAGAGCGAGCCATCGTAAACAGTCATTGCACAGACGTTTTGAGCGTTTCCCGGCCGACCGCATCTGGTCCACTCGCAATCAATTCTAGCCGCGTCGATGCCGAAAGCCAGGTTGCGGCAGTTTGCTTGCGAAGAGGTCGCGGCGGCGTTGTCTTGAATCGTAAGTGTCACGCCGGTTCTGCAGGTCGGATCGTACTTGCTTATGATGTCGCCCAGAACGTCGTCCAATTTGGAGTCGGTATGAATCCATGCGGCAATGGTAAACTGTTTCGTGCCCATGTCTAGCGAAGTAGAGTTTGGCACTTCGATGTAGCTGTCAATACCGTTGAACCGTGCAACGGCTTTGTCACTAAACTCGACACCGTGATTAATGCCATGGTTGTCATTGCCGGAATAATCGCGGCAATCGCTTTCTAGCCTCCAGTGTCCTTTTAAGCCTTTTTCCGGAGCTGCCAAACATATCCCAGATAGCAGCATCGATGCGAGTGTCATCGCTATAAAGATGAGGGTTGAAGAGCGTGTAGTCATGATCGAGGAATTCCCATATTTGCAGTTGCCGTTTCGTAATACGTTTAGAATGAGCTACTTGTCGTTGCTAAGTTGTTTGACGCGAATGTTCCGCCAGCGGATATTACCTTTCTTGCCGGGATGCATCTGAATAGCAAAAAAACCTGTCTTGCAAACGTCATCTGTCAGATCTGCACACGGGACACCATTTAACCAGGTCTGTATTTTTGGACCGACCACGCGGATTACACACTCGTTCCAGTCGTTGAGCTTGAGTGCTTTTCTGGCGTCTGTTTTTTCTTTGCCTTTTAACGGATAGATCCACCCTCGCCCGCCTTCGCAATAGATTCCCCCGGACCAGGCCCTGTCGGTCGGGTCGAGTTCGAACTGATATCCACACATCTGCCCGTTCCCGTTACGTTGATAGCTGCGGAACTGAACGCCGGAGTTGCAAGGTTCATCCAACTTAACTTCCAGTTTGAGGATAAAGTTGCGATAGTCGTTTTTTACGGTTCGCAGAAACGCGCCTTTGCCAGAACCGACTTCAGATACAATACATCCGTCGGCGACACGAAAAACAGCGTCACCGTCGACCATTTTCCAGCCATTAAGGGATTTTCCATCGAACAATGGCACAAATCCTTTTTCCGATCCGCTTGGTGATGACGCATCAGCCGCCAGCGTTGAAAAGAGCAGTGTTGTCGAAACGAAGATCATTGCCATCATGATTGTTCTGAGTTTTTGCATTTCACGTTCCTCTGGAAGGTTTGGAGTGGGAAGTGGAAGGTAATACGAGACCGGGTGCAGTATGCCATGGACTGTCTCGCATTAAGGATAAAGTCTCTGTTTTCGTGCTTTTCTAATCGTAACGAAACTCGTCCGCTGCTTGCAACATTGCGTGAACGTTTTTTTCGGAGTCCGATCGGGTATCATGTCACCGCCGGCCAGGATATAGCCGCCGTCACGGCCTCCTGCACGACAGCAGGCAGCGGCTTCCTCGAAAACCTGTTGCGGCAATCCTTCGAGCAGCGTCAAGGGGCTAAGCCCTCCCATCAGGGCCACGCGCGGCGAAACGCGAGCGTAGTCTTTTCCCAGAAACAGCTTTTTGGTGCGGGTAATATTGTAGTGGATCAAGGCGATGTCGGCGACCGCCTCGTAGACGTCGACCAGAAACTGATCGTATTCCTCTTCGGTGTACAAGCCGTGCGCGCCGGCGTCGATGAGCATGATGATTTCGTCGCGGAATGTCTTTTCGTCAAAGTTGCCTTGTTCATCCCACTCGATGGGAACCGATACCCACATCCCCTTTAGCTGTTCCTTTGTCAACATCTAGCCTTTGCTCCATTCGTAATTGTGGAAATAATAATCCGGGATAATACCCTTTAGTAACGTCCATATTCGGCAACAAGGTCCCTCATGATTTTGATTCGGTCTTCATCGGCGCAAGGCGGTACTTGATCACCGGCGTTGGCAATTAATCTCGGGCTTATCTTTCGCAGTTCCAGCCAACGCATAACCGATGCCTTGAATTCTTCGATCTCGACGCTTGGAAGCCAAAGGTTGGGAGGCACACCGCCCGAGAGGATAAAATCGTTGCCCGCCTCCTCGCGGCATTGTTGCGGCGTCAGATCTCCCATGGGCGCGGGCGTGACGGCGTCGGCGCAATCGGCTCCCGCGTCGCGGATCATGCTTAAGGATCCTCGCAGTTGTCCGTCGATATGAACGGCAACGAACTTGTCCGCGGCCTTCAAACGACGGATGGCCTCTGCGTAATAAGGTTTCGACCAAGTCTCGAAGAAATGGGGCGGCTGTACGTCGCTGGAGAAATTGTCGCCCATCAAAAAATACTGTATCGGTGAGGCCGCCAATACATCTATCAAACCGAGCAAAGCGGCATTGATCTGGTCGACAACCTTGTGGAGCGTCTCCGGCCAATCCACCGCCGCATACATTATGCTTTCGATGCCCGACCAGTAGTTGAGCAATTCTCCCATGGCGCTGTAGCCCGCACTTACGTAAACCACGCCCATATCGCCAACCGCGTCCGTCCAATTCCGGTACTGCTCGGGCAGCAACTGATATGTTCGCCCGCCGAGTGCGTGGCCCAGCGCCAAAAGATCTTGCTCGTTGCGTACTCCCCAGTTTCCGATGGCCCAGGAATAGGTGGTCTCGTGCCATATGCGCGATCTGCTGATCTTACCGATAGGCGTATCCAGTGTCCAAACGATCTTTTTACCGTCGTCTTCCTTGGCAACCGTAACGTTTATGTCTGTTGGATATTGAACTGAGTAGAAACTCGAATTGGTCGGCAGATAGAATCCGATCTCGTTTTTTTTATGGTATTCAACAAGCCCGTCTCCAACCGCCTTGGTTCGCGCACTCAAATCCCAGGGGAGGTGATTCTTATGCAAATACCAGTGCGAGAGGTCGAGCATAAAAGGCACCCGATCTGGCGTGCGCCCTTGGTATACGTCCAAAATGCGTTCTCGATATGTCGTCATGATGCACTCACTTCCTTGGCAGTATCATTACAGCTTTTCGGTGTCCGTAGCCTTGCACGGCAGCGCAAGACTCAGGAAATAACCGGACAATACTGTTATAATTGTTCCGATCGGCGCGAACCAAAAGAATGAAATACTTGTTAACTGGCTTATCGTAATGACGGTCGACATGCCAATAAACATGCCAACCATGCCGCCCGCCGCGCTCGCGCGGCGAAAACACATACCGAGCAGAAATATCCCAAGCAGCACACCACCGAAAAACAGAGTGATCTTTTTGGATGCGATGATAATTATACCAAGCTGGGATATGTAAAGAGCCGCAACGAGGGTAAACACGCCTAATGCAATCACCCCGATTCGAGCTGTCCTGACCGAATGGTCGGGCGAATTATCAGTCCCGTTTGAACGGCGGAACCAATCGTTAATGATCGTTGTATTCACGCTGTGAAGTCCGGAAGAATGAGTCGTGAGAGCCATCGAGAAAATTGTGGCAATCACCAGTCCGGACAGTCCCGCGGGCAATTCGTGGACGGCGAAGAAAGGCAAGACATAGTCTGCGTCCGACAGGCCATGGATCGCTACGGGGTTTTGCTGATAGAAGGCGTAAATGCCAATTCCGACACTCGCGATCAATATATTTATTGGGATAAGCATGGAAACCGAAAAACGATATGACTTTTGGCTTTCGGCCAACGATGAACTGGCAAGATACCGCTGAATAGTGATCTGGTCGGCTCCATAGGCGGATAGTTGTTGGAAAAAACCTCCCAACAGAATTGCCCAGAATCCAAAAGTCACGTTCGGATCCGTACTGAAGTCAAACGCTTCGAGACGGCCACCTTCACGAGCGATATTGATCACCTCGCCGATTCCGCCGTCTATACGCACCCACAAGATTGTTAGTATCGCGCAAAGGCTGACCACGATTGCTATGAATTTGATTAGTTCCGACCATATCACCGCCCGCATCCCGCCCGTAGCGGCGATGGTAATGGAAACCGTCCCCATCAAGAGTATGTTTTGCTGCAAAGGCCATCCCGTCACAACCGTAAGCGCTACGGACGGTGCGTAAATAACAACGGCCAAATAGAATAGTCGCATCAAAACAAAAAGAACGCTGGCCGTGGTCCGTACACTGGCATTGAATCGATGTTCGAGGTATTCGTAGCCCGTGATGATCGGAAGCCTTCGATAGAATGGAATGATCAAGCGGGTGATAATTGGAATAGTGATAGGGAGTCCAATCACCAAGCCTGGAATCAGTTTCAAGTTCGACTGGAAAACAAAGGCGATCATGCCCATCATTGTGATCGCGCTGCACAGTGTCACGGTGACTGATATTCCCACCAGCAGTCCGCCGATCTTTCGGCCGCCCAAGAAGTAATCCTTGGTGGTTTTCTGGTGCCTATAGCGAAATCCCAGGCAGAGGACGCTCAGGAAATACAGACCGATGACAAGGTAATCTACTAAACCCATTCAGCATCTTCCTTCAGACGTTATCGAAGTTCAAACCGTGTCACACGGGCAACAGCGGTGACCGTATCGTTATCTATGCCGGCGACCGTCTCGGGCATGGGCTTGTCGAGATCACGAATCCAAACGACGTAGCGGCATTGGGTTTTGCAGCGAACGACAACCCCGCTGTCGCGGTCCACCCATTGCTCGCGTTTGTAAATCAGACGCCCACCACGTGGATGGTGAAGGGCGTGGCGAGGGTTATTCCGGTCAAGTGCATCCTTCGGCAGGAGATCGTCAATGGAGATGTCTAACTGATCCAACCAGGCCGTGGCTTTAGTGAGAAGTACACGGCAATTTCGTCCTTTGATCTTTTCATCCCGCGCGTAGCACATGTCGCCTTCGACCGGACGCACCGTGCCCGGGGCGCTCAGTCGTACAGATGGCACATCTAATTGCAACCATTTCTTCCACCGGTCGCCCTTGCGGACGCCGTCGTTGGGAACAAAACCGATCAGATCCACAACCAACGGCGACAACGGCCGCAGGCTGGGATCCGATGTGTGCAATACCGTAGCGGACCCTTGACGGTTCGATTTCATAATTACATGCAAATCGTCCGCGCCCGGCTCCGGGTTCTCAAAACGGCGCCAATCGTCCACGCCCGCCTTGAAATCCATCACGCCGTCACCCCCGACACCAGTGCAGGTTAACGTCACATCGGCCGAAGATTCCAGATAAGGAATCCGCGTCTTTTTGCGGGGAACAAAGTCCTTGGTGTGTGGCTGAGGAATTTTCAACAAGGTGTTCCACTTGGGCATGGCCAGCGTCTGGGAGATATCCAAACGGTAAGCGTGCGATTCCCCCTGTTTGTAACGCGGCAGCCGAATTCCCGTGTCTCGCTTTGCGTAGCGAAACATCTGCTCCAAGAAACGGGCGTTCTCCGCCCAGGGCCTTGCCATATTGGCGCCCCAAGACCCAGTATCGCCGCAAGCGATTACCTTGCCCTTGCCGCAGCGAACCAAGGCCAGGCCCGGCCCCTTTACATGCTCGTCTCCCACGTCGCCATGAACTTGCAACAGTGTCAGAGGCTTGAATTCGCTCGGCAAATACTTTAGCGTGGCTCCCGCTCCGTAGTGGAACACATCCATGTCGTAAAAGTAGGGATGGTCCCTGCCGATGTGGATATCCACGTACTTGGTGTCGTCCTCTAGCCAGTCCAATCCGAAACGGTGAAAAAGCTTTTTCAGTTGCGGATGCTCGAACTTCTCGGTGGGGTGATGGCTGTTGACCATCAGCATCAAAGATCCTCCCCGCTCGACAAAGGCCGTCAATGCATCGATTTCCGCGTCGCTAATAACCGGCGTTTCAGGCTTAATCTGGGGCGAATCGGGTGTGAAGATAACCACAATGTCCGCGCCACGCAGTTGTTCCTCGTTGAAAGGTTTCTGATGGACGACCAACGCAAACTCTTTTTCCAGCCCCAGAAAAAGAGGATCAAAGCCGTTGGTGTGATAGAAATCGTCAAGGCCGTAGCGGCCCAGATTGTCAGCATAATTGCCGGTGACGATATTCTTGCCGATCTTCAGCGTCGGCAGAGAGTGATGATAGTAGTCCATCAAAACACGCGGACGTGGCGACTGTTCGGGTGAGTACGGCTCGCCGGCCGCGGCGTGACCGGCCCCAACGTGACCGGTCAGCCCCAACAGCAAGGCAAAATAAATAATACAAGCAGGACGAAAGGATGGTTGGCTAATACGATGCATCAGAATCTCTCTCCTATACAATTAATCTTAAGATATGTTTGTGTTTACTTGTAACTTTGCGAATCGCGTATGGGTTACGCATGCTTGCGTACACCACCAACTGCACAGTAGAGCCCCATCCTGCAACTTCGCTAGATTTGGCTTACCGAAGGCGATGTTGTCATGACTGCGGGGATATTCCGGCTTGTGTTCTACGCCCAGAAACTCTTGGCCCACAGCATCCCAGACCAGCACCTGGTGGCCGATGTTCCATGATTGCCCTTCGTCTTCCGACAGAACCACGAACACCCCCGGCTTATCTTTTTCGCGGCGTGTATATGCCACGGCCAGGCATCCGCCTCCCAGGTCGGCCGCCCAACTGGTTTGCGCGGGAAGGCCCGTGGGTTGAGGCATGCTCCACTTTCGGCCGGTTTCGTCCGAGATGGTAACATGTAGATCGAAATTCTCTTGCCCGCCGATCGTTTGCGTCCATTGCAGGCCCAGAATGCGGCCGTCGAGCATTTGTGTATATCGGGTATGTGAATACATCTTCTGGGTGTCGGATGCGCTGGGAAAATCCACGCGATTACCCCAGGTCTCGCCTCCATCCTTTGAGAAGACCGACAGCCCCCGGATATGCAGGGGACTGGTGTCGTCCCAACCTTTCCATAGCTCACAAGGGAGGAAAAGTTCCCCATTGTTCAGCTCGATAAT
>CAZISU010000203.1:0-8277 GCA_964541935.1 uncultured Planctomycetaceae bacterium
AGTTGAAGTGATACCAGTTCTGAAACTGAAACGTGGCTTCGTTCCACTCGGCTTGCGAGGTCGATATATAAAATGCGAGTTGAAACGGGTCGACTGAATGGCCACAATATCGCCGATGGCACCGTCCTTTACACGCTTCATGGTCTCGCGGATGCCGGGTAAATAACGGTTGCATAACCCCGAAACCACCGATAGATTATTTTGTTTGGCTTTCTCGGCCGTTTTCTTAAAAAGCATAGCTCCAGGCACATCGATTCCGTGCGGTTTTTCGCAAAAAACATGCTTGCCGGCGTCGACGGCCGCCTTGAACATCGTCGGATGAAAATGCGACGTGGCTGCGATCAGCACCACGTCGACGCCGCTGTCGATCACCTTTTGGTATGCGTCGAAACCGACAAAACAATGTGCATCGTCGACCGCTACCTGGTCGGGCCGATTCTCTTTGAGCCGTTTACGAGCGCCCATGACGTGATCCTCGAAAATATCAGCCATGGCGACGAGCTTAACATCCTTGCCCGCATTCATGGCGTTTATCGCCGCTCCTGGCCCACGGCCGCCACAACCGATCAGCCCGATCTTGATCGAGCCGTCGCCCGCGGCATGAACACCGCGAGCCAGGGCAAGGCCGCCGATCATGGCCATGCTGCCGGCAGCAGCAGAATTCTTGAGAAAACATCGTCGAGATGCAGAGTTGCTGGAAATAGTAGTTTTTTGATCCATATTACTCAGTCTTCGTCCCAAATAAATATGCGACCCAAAAGTCGCTATCCGTTATGTGTATCAATGATAATTTAGTGACCATTCACGTGACTCAACGCCATTCGGAGGAAATTCTCCAATGAGACAGTGTAAATGGCATTCTTTTTGGGGTGTTTTGTATGAATCTAAAACGAATTCGCGGTGATTCATTTACGTAGCAAACTGATGGCGGCGAGTTTTAGGCGAGTTTTAATCGGGTTTTCGAAGTGCCCCAGCAGCGGGTGGTGAGGGTAGTCACTTGTGCATAGGAATACGGTTTCGTTTTCTGCTGCTCGAATCCGCATCGATCCCCATCAAACATGCAATCTAGCAGACTATTGAAAAAGGCTGCCACTGTTGGCTTATCCAGCAGTGGCAGCCGAAACTCCCAAAGCCGACTTTCTGTTAGTCGATTACTATGTTTCTATCCTAACAACCTATGTATGGCGAGCGAAACGACCATTTGCGTAATATTTTGTTTTGTTTTGCGACAATCCGGACCGATCTTTGACAACTGATAATCAAAAGAGTAGTTTGGCGAATCGCGCCAAACAGATGACGTGCAAGACCGCAGACTTGACGGAAGCGTTCCAGCCTTTGGGCAAGGGAATGCGTGGGTAACGTTGAGTTGTCATGACCGTGTTCGTAGTGTGATTGAAGTGGACTGGATGACGAGCCGAGTTGAGGGAGGACGGGCTTGTCATCCAGCGGGTGATCTGGATCAGGCAGAGGACAACTATGGCCTGCTACCCGCATTTCATCTTCGCGATTCTAACGCTATATTATGCATAATCATTTTGAAAAACTCGATTAGAAGGCCACGATCCTCCGGAGCCATTTGCGATATCAGCCAGAGAACCTCAGACAGGCCAACTGTGGCGCCCATGGAAGCATTCTGTCCAGAGTTGTCTGCAATCGTCTCCGCTCGACAGCAGTCGCAACAAGTCTGACTACAAGTGGAATTTCCCGATTCCGTAACTGTCTTATTAGCAAGTACTTGCGAATCAACCCCCACGCCTTTGGGAGCAGGAAGTCGAGGGTTCGGTTCCCGAGAGATCTATGACGCGTCAAAAATGGACGCACATCTTGGACTTACGCAACTCACATACCCACAAACATCCGCCCACTCTCCTGCTCGTGGGCGAGAGATCGCAGGCAGGAGGTCGTCGGTTCGACGGCCAGGAACCGGGGATACTGCATCTGTCGTCGTAGGGCCAACCATGCACCGCACGAAGGGTGACGGAATTGATCAAATTGATCTCGACACAGCCATCGGCACATGGGAGGTATCGTTCGCAATCATGTGTCACCGCGAATCCTGTATCACCCCATCGCCTTGAGGAGTTTGATCAGAAAGGTCCTTTCCTCCGGGGCCATCTCGGCCAACAGGCGAATGACTTCAAGCAGGGCTTTTCTGCTTTCCTTCTCCTTGCCGTTTGCCTGACTCTCTGCCTGGCTAACGCTTTCTTGCCACAGACCATTCAATCTCCGAGTCGGAACTGGCCAACATCCCAAAAGGTAATACTACTCCGCCCGGCAAACCTGTCATTTTCCTCATCTAACCACTTGCCACCATGTTAGTATAGGCGAAAATGGTCAGAGACATGCCAAGACGACCGGGTGTCGCGACACCCGATTATCAACATTTCTGTCTTATTCTGGCTCTATTTGTCCAATAAATAAAATTATCCAAATGCCATAACTCATTGCCTCACAACCACTTATACGGCATTTGGCGTTTTAGATTGAGAATAGGCAAGCTATCGGGGCTACCCAAATAATTACCGCTGGACCAAACCACCCATAGTCGGGTAAGTTGTAAAGTAATATGAACGAAGATTTAATCGGACGGATTGAGGCCAACATCGGCCGGGTTGTGCTGGGCAAGGGCGACGCGGTGCGGTTGTGCGTAATCGCACTGCTTGCCGGCGAGCACGTTTTGCTCGAGGATGTGCCGGGAGTGGGCAAGACGCTTATCGGCAAGGCCATGGCCAAAAGCGTCTCGGGCGATTTCCAGCGTATCCAGTTTACGCCCGACCTGTTGCCGGCGGATATAACCGGCAGTAGCATTCTCGACACGGAGAAGCAAGAATTCCGCTTCCACCAGGGCCCCGTGTTTGCGAACATTCTACTAGCCGACGAAATCAACCGCACCACGCCGCGAACGCAGAGCGCTTTGCTGGAAGCCATGAACGAGGGCCAGGTGACGGCCGACGGACATACCCACGAGTTGCCGCGACCGTTTATGGTGATCGCCACACAGAATCCTTTGGAGTACGAGGGCACGTATCCTTTGCCCGAAAGCCAACTGGATCGTTTTCTATTGCGAATACCGATGGGCTATCCCAATCGCGCCGACGAGCGTTCGGTTTTAACCAGCCACCGTGCGGGCGAGCCCGTGGACAAGCTGGAGTCGGCCGTGAGCAGCGAGCAAGTTTTGGAACTGCAAGAGACCGTCCGCCGGGTGAAAGTTGATGAGGCCATGAGCGATTACGTGCTGGATCTGGTCGAGGCCACACGAAACAGCGACGACTTGCACGTGGGGGCCAGCACGCGCGGAGCGTTGGCCTTTTACCGGGCCGCACAGGCGGCGGCATTGGCGGCGGGAAGAGATTATGTCGTGCCCGACGACGTGAAGCAACTGGCCGTGCCGGTTCTGGCCCATCGCGTGATTACGAAGGGCTATCTTCACGGCGGGCAACGCGAGGCGATCGAGGCTCTGATCGGACGGTTGGTGGAAGAAGTTCCGGTGCCGGAGTAATCGATGTCATTGCAACGCAAAATCCGATTGACTTGGGAGGGCTGGTTTTATCTGGTTGTGCTGTGTTTTATATTAGGCGGGGCCATCTTGCGGGAGGTAAACCTGCTTTTTGTGCTGGCAGGTATGTTGGCCGGGCCGTTGATCTTGAGCTTGCGGTCGGTTAGCACGGCCTTGGGCGGGGTGGAGATCGCGCGGACCATGCCACAAGGCGTTTGCGCCGGCGACCCCTTGATGGTGAACTTGCAGTTGAGAAACACTCGGCATCGGGTGGGCAGTTTCGCGGTGGCGGTCGAAGAGAAAATCGAGTTGAACGAAGAGAGCAGCGACAAGCACGTGGTCTACTTTCCCTACGTGCCGGCCGGCCAGTCGCGCAAACAGGCCTATCGCGGGCGACTCAGCAAACGTGGCCGTTATCTGGTGGGGCCGTTTCGCGTATCGACGCGTTTCCCCTTCGGGCTGGTGCGGCGGTCGGTGACGATGGGCGAGACGGATTCGATCTTGATCTACCCCCGGCTGGGCAAGCTGACGCGGCGATGGGCGGCCCGGCAATACGAAGCCTTCGAGGGCGGCCGGCGGCAACGGCAACGCTATCACCGGGCCGAAGGCGAATATTACGGCGTGCGCGACTGGCGCGAGGGTGACAGCCGGCGTTCGATCCACTGGCGCAGCTCCGCGAGAATGGGCCGACTGGTAGTTCGCCAGTTCGAGCAGCCGCACACCCGCGACCTGGCCTTGCTGGTGGATCTCTGGAAACCCGAGGAAGCGGTAGACAAAGATTTAGAGAAGGTCGAAGAGGTGGTGAGCTTTGCGGCAACTGTGGTTACGGATGTTTGCCGCCAGGGCAACGCGAATTTGCTGCTAGCCACAACCGGCAAAAGCCCACAACATGTGAGCGGCCCGGCCTCGGTGGCGTTGCTGCAAGACGCCATGGAACAGCTCGCGATGGCCGATGCGGGCGGTGCGATCAGTGCCGAGAGTATGGAGGGCGGCGGGGACGACGTTGATGAGCCGGATGGTGACAATCGGTTGTTCGAAATGCTCGCACAAGTAGTCGACAAAATCGACTCGGCGGCCGAAGTCGTTTTAATTAGCACCCGCGAGCCCAACCTGACGTGCGACAAACGCATGGCCTCTCTATGGGACTCGGCCGCGCGGCGCGCTCTGTTTCGAAGGATACGTGTAATTAACAATCTCTCGGAATTTTTCCAACTAGACGGCGGTACAAACAAACGTGAGCCTTGAACGACTGTTGCAAATAACCGTGGCGACGCTGGCCTCGTTGGCTACCCTGCTGTTGGGCATGGGCCAGCAGAGCGTGGCCATGCCATTGGCGGTTATTGCGGCGGCTTTCTTGTCGGTGTGGTTGACGGACTTTACGGGCTGGTTCCGCCTCAAACGGCTTCCGGCCGGCGTCGCGGCCGTGGTGGCCATGTTGTTCTGTCTGCACGAGCTTGTGCCGTTGCATCCGGCCACGGCAATTTTGATTATCGCGCGGCTGCTGGTCTACTTGCAGGTTATCCTGCTGTTTCAGAAAAAAGACCTGCGAGTTTATTGGCAACTTCTCGTGCTGAGCCTTTTGCAGGTGGTGGTGGCGACGGTTTTCAACCAAGGATTCTGGTTCGGGCTGCTGATGGTCGTTTACCTTTTCACGACCCTTTTGGCTCTAACGTTATTGTGCCTTCTGCGTGAAGAATTGCGTTATCGGCGCAAGAGCCCGGGGGCAAGCGACGCGGAAACAGCGGTCGGGTTGGAATCGCATGAAAAACGTCCGCGAGAGCCGGAAACCGCAACACCGAGCGACGGTCTATTATCGTCTGTGCTTTTCCCGGGACGCGAACTTTTCGTGCGCGTGGGCATGTTGGGGCTGGGCACGCTGCTGCTTACCGCGGCGGCTTTCTTCACGTTGCCACGATTTGGACAACCGGCCTGGCGAGGGCAAAACGTCGAGCCGCGCCGTTCGGTAGGATATTCGAATGAAGTGGAGTTAGGCGAGTTGGGAGAAATTATCGAAAGTCCCCAAGAGGTGATGCGGGTTCAGTTCGTTGACCCCGACAGCGGGCGGAAGATTCCCGTCAACGGCGAAATTTATTTACAGGGCGCCGTGCTGACTTCCTATGCCAAAGGACATTGGAAGAGCCCTTTGATGGGCGGCGACGAGCAAGCGGACGGGCGGACTGACGGGCGGACTGACGGGCGGGCGGACGGGCGGACGGGACAGGGAGATCAAGACCGTCAAAGGCGGCCACGCTTTAGAGGACATCGCGAACGTAACGAAGGCGAAGAGCGGCCACGTCGACCGCGACGTGGGGGCCGACGACGGCCATCGAGACCCGAAAATTTCGAAACGGCCCTGAAACCGCTGGAAAGCCCTCCGCAAACCGGCGTGGTACGGCAGACGATTACGATCGAGCCCATGGACCGACGCGAGTTGTTCTGCATCCGACCGTTTTTCGTTACACACCCCAACCCCAGCGTACAACTCAGCAGCAAGGGTGAGCGGTTGTTGCGGTCGGGGACCTTTATGAAACGTCGCTTTACGTTTTATCTGAAAACAACCGCGATCGTGAACGGTCTACAAACGCAGTTCGTGCCGGTCGATAAGGCCCCGGACATCGAACGCTTGCTACAACTGCCCCCGGCCGATGTGGCCACCGATGCGGCCGAGAATTCAACCGCGGCGTCAACCGAGGGGGCGACTGCTGCCGAAAGTTTGCCGCACCTGCGTGCTTTGGCTAAGCAGTGGATGATACGCGTTCACTTACCGGCAGACGATTGGGCCAACCGGGCCCGCTATCTGAAGTCTCGCCTGGATAACGACAAACGATTCGAGTACAGCCTAGTAGGCCAGCCGCGGGTCTGGAAGATCGACCCCATCGAGGATTTTGTTACGAACAACCCCAAGGGACATTGTGAGTATTTCGCCACGGCACTGACGCTGATGCTGCGCAGCCAGGGCATACCCGCGCGGATGGTGGTGGGGTACAAATGCGACGAGTTCAACCGTTTGGGCAATTACTACCAAGTCAGACAGCTTCACGCTCACACATGGGTCGAGGTGTTTTTGCCGCGCGAGCAATTGCCGGCGGGTCTGAAGGATAATTCCACAATCGCCGGCGCTTGGATGCGTCTCGACCCAACGCCCCTGGCTTCGGACATGGCAAGCGAACCGAACCCGTGGCTAGCGCCGCTTGCCAACTCGCTGGATTGGCTGGAATTCGCCTGGGACAACTACGTCATGGAAATGGACCGTTCGCGTCAGCAAAAGACCATCTATGGGCCGTTTGTGGAGTGGCTGAAAACGACCGTCGAAGTGCTTTCCGATCCAAATTGGTGGAGATTGCAGGGCCAGAAGGTTATCTATGTGCTCAACCCACGTAACTGGAACACCGAGCAGTGGTTCAGTTGGCGCGGCGGGTTGATGGGCTCGGCCATTTGCCTGGGGCTGGTGTTTTTGTATCGAGGGTTGCGGATACTGTACCGGATTTTGCGGAAGCGTCTGCAGCTCGGGCAGCAACGGCGTCGGCGGGCCGCGCGGGTCGAAGTCCACTTCTACCGCCGCCTGAGGACAATTCTGGCCAAATACGACCTGGCAAAAGACGAAAACCAAACGCCGCGGGAATTTGCCCTGGCGGCAGGCGAGAAACTTGCCGAAAACACGCAAACCGCCGAGTTGGCGACCCTGCCCGAGATGGTGGTCGAGGCGTTCTATTTGGTGCGTTTTGGGCGTTTGCCCCTAGACAAGAGTGTGCGCGAGGCGGTAGAACATGCACTGGCTCGGTTGGAGAAAGTTTCGGGTGGGGGAAGACTTGAGACTTGAGATTCGATGTTTAGCCCGGTCGCTTGCGACCGGTTGGCTTGCTGGCCGAGCTGTTTGCGGCCGCGGTATAGAAATGTTGGTTTTTTAGCACGTCAAACGCGAGCAAGCTCGGCGGCTAACAACAGTTTAAGGATTAGATGATAATGAAAATCGGAATTGTGGGATATCAGGGTTCGGGAAAAAGCACGGTTTGGGAGTGGCTGACGGGTCAGACGTCTGATCCGTCCCAGTCTCACACCTCGCAGTCGGCCATGGCCCCGATTCCCGAGCCGCGCATCGAGCAGTTGGCCGCGATCTATCATCCCAAGAAAATCACAATCGCGTCCTTGGAACTGGTAGACACGCCGGGCCTGAGCCGCGACCATCAGGGCAACGCCTCGCGGTTGGCATTGATTCGCGAGGCGGGCTGTTTGGTTTTCGTAGTAGCGGCGTTCGACGGCACCGATCCCATGGCCGACCTGCGGGGGTTCGACGAGGATCTGATGCTGGCCGACATGGAGATCGTTTCGGGACGCGTGGAACGGGTCGAGCAATCGCTGCAGAAGCCCTTGCCACGGCCCGAGCGGGAAGCCTTGCAGCACGAACTGGACACGCTCCAGAAGGTTCTCGCGGCGATGGAGGCCGGCGAACCGTTGCGCGAAGACGACCTTACGCCCGAACAGCAGAAGGTGACCCGCGCGTTTCGCTTGTTGACTGAGAAGCCGCGTTTGGTGATTGTGAACACGGCCGATGACGACGATAATCCGCAGCGGTTCGGCCAGGCCGAGGACGGTCCCATGGCCGACGTCGAGGTGGTGGCCATGCCCGCCGGTTTGGAGTTGGAATTATCGAAGATGACGCCCGAGGATCGGGCCGAGTTCGAAGAGGAGATGGGCGTGGGCGGTTCGGACCGCCACGGGCTGATCCGCAAGATCCTGGAAACCGCGGGCGCCATGCTGTTCTTCACCGCCGGCGAGAAAGA
>CAZISU010000204.1:0-8269 GCA_964541935.1 uncultured Planctomycetaceae bacterium
GGGATCGCTCGTCAACAGGTCGATCGATGTATAAATAGAAAAAGTCTTCCCGGTTTAATTGGAGGATGCTCCCGAGGAGATTGGATAAATATGTCTCCGAGCCATGTTCCGAAGGTTTGTTGGCGTTGACAGCCTCAAAAGCTATTTTCATAATAATATTTTACTATTTAACCCGGATTATTCATTCCCGTAGCGGGATAAATAATCCAGCTGATCAGATTTCGTTCAATATGTTAGGAATAATAATCATCCTTGCACAGCTCCAGCCAAGTGTTTTTTCTTAACCGATAACCCAACATCATATTTCTGCTTGCGACAGTACAATAAATACTAGACGTTTGCCAAAGAGCCTTTGACCAAGAACACAATACAATCATTTCCTTATCTCATTGCTAATCATTTCCGCTCTGGCTTGGTTCAAAACTAATCCGATTTATGAATAAATCGGATTATATCTTAATCACAGGATCTTCTAAAAATAAAACAACCTAATCCACGAAAAATTCTTAGAACCGCCGCCAGGGCAATATGTAACGACATAAAAGACCTCCAAAAATTTACTCCGGTTCGCTCCTGGCCGGACTCAATGCCACTTTCCTGCAAGTCAATGAGGTTGAATATCTCGGCGAGCATGGCGGTAGCCAACCATTGTTTCCTGATTCTTCTGTGACGGCGGGCAGCAATAGCGGCAAGATATTCAAGCCGAAGCAACGGGATACTACCAGGTATTTGTGAGGATTTAGATGTAAACTGTTCGGGATGAATTCGATAACAGGTAAGCGGTTCGGGATCATAAAAAAATAAATATCCCCCCCGGCCAACCATATTAGTCCAAAGCAGGTGGTCCTCCGATTGAAAAACGAGCCTTTCGGGGAGATCTGCAGGAGAAACTGCTGAGGCTCGACAGACAACTGTAGAATTATAAAAAACCGGATTACGTCTCAGCAGAGAAATCCCTAATTTGAGTGGGTTGTAAACCCCGATCCAATCTTGGGGGGGGCGGCCCGGTTGATGAGAAATCATCTCCGCCCCCGGGAGTTTTTCAATTACGACAGGACCATGCACCAATGCAACGGCCGGGTGAGATTCAAGAGTGGCCACATGCTTGGCCAGTTTTCCGGAAAGATAACGATCGTCAGCGTCAAGAAAAGCTAAATATTTGCCTCTGGCTTTTGCGATCGCCAGTTTGCGAGAAGCACAGGTGCCATGGTTTAAGCCATCAGGATGTCTAAGAATCCGGACGTCCCGACTATTCTCAAACTCTCGCAGAGCTTCCACCGTGTTGTCGGTGGATCCGTCATCGACCACCAGTATCTCGCAACTATCAATACCCTGATCAAATACGGACTTTATAGCACCAACTACGTGTTCCGCACTATTATATGTTGGGATTATGATTGAGACCAACTTCCGACTCATATTAAAAGACACTCTTTGCTGAAACAGGCAGGCTCCACCAAAGTCAATTATTAGATGACCTCATCGAAATCAACAATAGGGAATACATCAAGCTCTGTTTTACGGGACGCATTATATATAAAACCCCCGTTCAATTCAAAAGTTTGCTTGGCCTTTTTAAATGCCATCGTTATAGATTCCAATTGTGGTGTTGTCCATTTTTCGCCTGGTTTTCTATACTCCGGATGAAAATGATTGATACCACCAGGCTGATCTAATATTAAATTACCATCCGCACATATTTCCCCGGTTGGCTTTGGAATATCAAATTTATGATCGACACCGATCAGATACACTTCTCTGATCCCAATATAAAATGCAAGTTGCATCTGTGCATATATAACCGAATATCCGCCATAAACCCCTTCTAATGCGTTTGTTGAAAATTGACAGTCAATCTTTCCGTCTTTGAGGGGGTTGAGCATTTCTCTAAGCCAAACGATATCTTTCGATTTTGGGAAATACGCCTTAAGACCAAAGTTAAAGAACTTGGGAATATTCAGTTGCTGAATAACTTTATGGTTATTTTTTGCCACCAGTACGTCAACCATCGTGTAATAACTAGGTCGCCAATTAGTCTCATCGAATGCTAAATATATTTTATTTGAAGCAAAAGAGATTTCTTTTTTTAATAAATCCAGATCACTTATCCGCAAACTGGGACCATTACCAATAATGAAGCACCTCTGCCCCTTATGCTTGTCTTTCAAGGATAATAACTTCCGATCATTTGAAGTTATTGGCAACCCGCACACGGCTAACCGGTACATCAATCGTCTCTTTAAATATTCGCGTTCGCGATATAGATAAAAGGGATTTAATAAATTGTAATAACCCGAATTATTCATTACTCCTTTCCCGGTGAAACTGAATATTCAGCTTTCCCAATAATGGAGTCACAGACCGCGGAGAGCCAGAAGGAATGGATATTTTCTATAATATTATACGCTAGAGAATCCACCCATAAATTAACATTACCCAATTCCCTGAGAGGATTATCGATATCTTCGCCTGTAAAAGTTATTACAGTAATGTCATTTAAAGCTGCATACTTAGCGGCATTAATAATATTAGGGGATTGGCCGCTAGAACTAATCAAAACTGCCACATCTCCTTCATCAGCATAAAAAGCCAAGGCTTTCTCCAGCCAATGCTCATAACCATAGTCATTGCTGAACGCTGTAAGTAACGCTGCTTCATTAAAACACATCGATTTTATCCCTGCTTGTTTGGTATAATCCAGGGCACAATGACTGGCAATAGAAGCACTGGCTCCATTTCCCGCAAAAAAGATCATTCTTCCCTGCTTATTAGCCTGAACTAATATCTCTTTCATTTCAATTAATTGCGCTTGAATATCCGCGAAAGTTAATGCGCGAGTATACTGCTTGAAATAATCACCAAAAAATATTTTCAGATCATTCATGTTTTCCCCGTTTTTGATAAATCCTATCTATTAACTTCATTAACGTTAGCGCATCTTTTGAATTACCGATTTTAATAGATGAATCATTTTTAATTGCTGAGAAGAAATGAGTTATTTCAGATTTCCATGAGGTATTAACATGAAAAGTTATCTTTTCTTCATCTTCCCACGTCGCACGCGGAGCAGTAGTCCGATTCTGTGCAATAGATAAAACCTCATCGCCGTATGTTCCCGAGGATGTTTTAAGTCCGTTTAAGACCATATACCCATTTTCCATAAATATTTCCAGGGAAAAGAGATGCCTCCATTGTGTCATTGTAGAGTGCAGAGAAGCCACTGTCCCTGTTTTACTATTTCTCATTATCGCGAAAACATTATCCTCCACATCAATTTCCCAATATAGATTAGAGACAAGGGCATGAATTTCATCAAAAGAACCTCCCATGTATAACAAAAGATCAAGCATGTGAATCCCCTGATCGATAAGAATTCCCCCCCCTGCCATATCTTTTTTTGATCTCCAGTTTTGAAAAAAATCATCATCCACACTTTTACCGTATCTTCCCCGCATCCATAAAATCCGACCGAATTTTTTTGAATCAATTATGTTTTTCATCGTCTCAACACTACGGTGATGGCGATGATTAAAACCATACATTAGTTTTTTCCCGGAAGAAGCCTCCACCTCACGGATCTCCTCAACATCTGCTGCCGTAAAGGCCGGAGGCTTTTCGCAGAAGACATGTTTGCCTCCTTTCAGTCCGGCTATAGTATAGGTTTTGTTCATTATGTTAGGCGTACAAACGAATACTGCATCTATGTTGGGAGAAGCTAAAAGGTCATCGGCAGAGGAAAACACCCGGTATCCCTGGGAATCGATCTGCTTGTCTACTTCGAATACCGCGACAACCCTTCCGCTTCCTTCTGTCTCAATGGCTTTGGCACGAATTTTGCCCATCTTTCCAAAACCTATGATACCGCAATTAATCATTTTTTATCCCCTTGATGAAATTCCTGAAATCCATAGCTGTCTGCTGAATAAATCTTTTGTTTGTACTGGCAATATGGGGAGTCATTCTAAATATATCTTCCGATAATTCCGCCAGTTTACCCCGGTAAGGTTCTTCCCAGAATACATCAAAAGCCGCTTTTATACGCTTAGACTTTAATTCATCAAAGAGCGCGTCTTCAGAAACGATTGCTCCTCGTGCAGTATTAATAAGACAAGCTCCATCTTTCATATAAGAGAGCTTCTTAGCACTAAAAAAGTTCCGGGTCTCATCATTTAAAGGGATGTGGAGGGTTATACAATCCGCGGATTTGATTTTATCGGTAAGTTCACTAAGTAAATTTTTACATATATCAAAAGTAGTAACTTTCAAAAAACTCCTCATCTTTTGAGCCACTCTGGTGCCTATTCTTCCGGTACCGATTATAAGAAGAGTTTTATCTCCAATATATGTTCTGGAATATTTTTCCCATTCTTTCAGCGATCCCACTTCAGAATAGAGCATTGATAAGCATAACTGGCAGGCAAAACAAGCTGTTTCTTCAAAAATATAACCTGCTGTCTTTTCTGAAGGGAAACCAATTCGAATTTTTCGTTTTTTGGCTTCTTCAAAAGGGATATTGTCGGTTCCAACTCCGCATTTAAAAATTCCTTTCAGGACAGGAAAATCATCAATATTAATTTTTCTCCCTCCGATCAATGCAATTTCAGCCATTTCCGGAAATTTAGACGGCAGAAGATCCAATATATACTCATCGATAGTTTTAGTGTTTTTCCATACATTCATATTAAATCCTTGATGCTAAATTTCCCGTTCCAGGCGACTGCATTAAGCCTCCCCAACTCATCCGGCATGGAATGAAATGTTTTACCGCCAGCTGCCTCAACAAGCGCCAATCCCGCTGCTACATCCCATATATATATATCTTCCTCACAATAAACATCAAAAGATCCCGAGGCTACCTGGGCAATAGATAAAGCGGCTGAACCAATCATTCTAATCTTTTTATAATTCTGAATTTTTTCAACGAAGGTCAACAATGATTTAGTGTCATATTTTCGACCGCTTGGAAAGCCCGTTGCCATTATTGCATTACTTTTTGTTGAGATACCTGATACGGAAATTAAATGATCATTTTTACTGGCTCCCATTCCGTGGATTCCTGAGAACAGTTCATCTCTGGAGATATCATAAATAACACCGATTAGAGGTTTATTCACTTCCCATAAAGCAATTGACACACAATATACCGGAAATGATCTGACAAAATTCATAGTCCCATCAAGAGGGTCCACAAACCAGACCGGACTTTCATTTTTCTGTATATATTTATGGGAGAGTTTATCTTCTTCAGTAACAATTTGATAACTTGATATTTTTTGCAAACTTGAGACTATAAACTCATTCGCGGCAATATCTGCTCTGGTTTTTATATCTTTAAATTCTGATAATTCAATACCGGGATCCAAAGCAAAATTATCCCGAAGTAATTCGCCAGCAGATCTTGCAATTTTAGATATTTCCACAAGGTAATTCCTTGAGGCCTTTTGATTATAAAATGCTGTTTTATTCATTTAATTATTGTTGAATAATAACGGGAATAAAGCTTCCGCGATTTTTAAATCCTGTTCAGTTTTTATTACATTAGCAGCCAGCTTGCTGATAGGGGAAAAGCCTACTTCTCCATAATAAGTCGCACATTTACCTTTCTTTACGGCTTCTAAGTAAGAGGCTCTCTTCCAACCTGTGATACTCCAGGATATTCTTTGAACAGGCTTTAAATCCTGAGAATTTGTTTTTTCATTAAAATTAAAATTGATAGGTTTATTATTTATTGCGCACTCAATCTGAACAGGCTCATAAGCCAGTAAAACATCCTTATCTGAATTTACCAACTTATCTACAAATTCCTGGATTTCTTTGATTGTTAATAATGGGGCAATACTATGCACCTGAAATAAATAGTCACATTCATGTTTTTTTAAAAACTCAGCAATATACTGTTCACTTGTTGATTGATTATCGCCGAGGTACTTGGGTCGGAGATGGAATTTGGCTTCCTCACGTGCCGCTATTTCACCAAATGCCGGATGTTCCGAGTTTACCCATATTTCATCAAACACCCCGGCAGCAATGCACTTGCGGATAGCACGGGTGATAAGGGGAACACCGTTGAGTTCACGCAAGTTCTTCTTCTTCAACCTCTGGCTACCCATGCGGACAGGGATCATCGCAAATTTCATTTTTATAACCCCTTTTCTATCAATACTATTTAGGTACCGAAAAAACTCAAATGATATGCCAAAAATTGTTGCATAATACTCAAATAAGCAAAACCATGACACCTACTATTTACATGCACCTATAACAACATTCGATTTCAGAAGATATTCTCCAACACCTTCAATAAATTCTTTCCAGCCTCTTCCATTTTTCCAATTCTTTTTATTCTTGAATGTTCCTTTTCTACTCGCTCACGTGATTGGAGAGCTTCAATAACACAATTTTTCATACTAACTGAATCTTCTGGATTTCCATACGTAAAGGCATCTTTCCCAAATTCCCTTAAAACAGGCAAATCACTGCATGCAACCGGAAGCCCGCAATAAGCAGCTTCGAGTGGCGGTATGCCAAATCCTTCAAACCTGGTTGGGAAATAAAGAAGGGAAGATTGTTTTAACAAGGCAAACTTCTCATACCCTTTGATTGCTGATCGAACAACAAATTTCATATTTACTTTGTCAAATTTCTTATGCCAATGTTTTTCTTCTTTTTTGCTGATCACACCGTTTCCAAGAATAAGATAAAAAGTATACCCTGCCAAATTGGTATTGATTAAAGGGTCGAGTATATTAAAGCCTTTGTGCGGGCTGATGCGTGTCAGCGAAATTATATTTTTTTCTTTTTCATGACTTTCTGGAACACTATCAGCTAAATGAGAATTAATTGAACCGTAGGAATAGTTAAAGATACATTTGCGCGGCACCTTTGTATAAAACAATTTCGCATACTTATTTCCTTCACCCGAAATAGAAAAAATGAGATCGGCATATTCACTTATCAATTCCCAACCTGCCCACATTTCAGGAGGTTTTTTATATGGACTCAACAAATTGAACCAATTGGGTGTTTCAAAATTAAGCAAGACAATTTTTGCATGACATTCGATTCCGTGACGCAATGCTTCTCCATGATAACTAATATTACCTCCCGGGACAATAAATACAACATCTACGTTTTTATCAACAAGAGGCGATAAGTTGTTGAAATTAGTCTGCACTAAATCAATTCTTGAAAAAGGCCTGAAGTCTTCGTACATTTCAGGAATATTATTGACCAGAAAATCTACCGTGATTGAAGTAGACGCAAGTGCTTCAGCATAGATTAAAGCCATTAGACGGCCTCCACTATAGCCTTTTTTCATCATTTGACCTATAAAACGAACTTTCATATGCAACTATCAACTACTTCTTTTTATTTGTACCATTGTTATATATTTATCATTAACTGTTTTTTCAATGCCTTGAAAAAATTCTTTATCCCGTTTTTGTGAATCCAGTTCGTCAATAAGTTCCTTGCATCCAATTGTATTGTCATTTAATCTGGATTATTCATGAAAATTAAAAATTTTCATGAATAATCCAGGTTAATATCTTTCGTTTAATGTGTTATGTATAATCATAGAGGTTATATGATTACATCAGACTGTTTTTTCTCAACCGAGAGGAGAACGTTTTGTTCCCGCTCGCGACATTGCAATCAATAATAGATACTTGTCAACAAGTGGTTGCCAGAGAGCATAATATGGGAATTGCCTTATATTGTTGCCGGCAATAAAACCTCCGGCATTTTTCAAAAATCAATAATCCAGCTTCTGAATAATAGCTGACTTTGGGATATCACGAATAGTTTTCCCAATGTAGATACCATTTCTTGTGTCTTAAAATCCCAATCATTTCTCTCAATTTTTCAATCACACTTTCCCCCCACTTATTATAGCTACCGCCTTTGCCCCCGGACATCCATCAGCATATTTTGCCTTGCATATAACTGGATTAACCTTCTTCCATCCATCTGATGAAGCTTCAAAAACCTCAATATTTGCAATAATATTAACCGATGATAACGAATTCAGTCCATGTTGCATGCATTGATAGTCAAAAACCTGAGAACTGATCTTTTTTGTTACCGGATGAATACAAGTTTCTCTGTAACCATACGGCGTCGTTATTAATATTTCTCCTCCCTTATCAAGCAGATTGCCCAACTCAATAAAGCTTGCAATCATGGGTTCGATTTTAGGCTCAACATATTTTTGCGGTGTAACATCACCATATTGGGAATTGTCATATCCGATATGCTCTATCGTTGAAAG
>CAZISU010000205.1:0-8247 GCA_964541935.1 uncultured Planctomycetaceae bacterium
GCTGCTGCGATAATACTTCCAGGCGTCGTTGCCGTTGATGTCGCTCAAACGTGCAAACAGATCGGGCGAAATGCTCCAAGGCCCATGCTCGTTGCGGCCGAAGTTGGCGCAGATCATGATCTTGGAATGCAGCGGAACGTCGGGCGCCATCGAGCGGATGACGTCGGCCATCCAAGCGTGGAACTCGGCGAAGGACTCGCGGTTGAATCGCATATAATCGACATAGATAGGCGAGAAGGCAATTTCCTCGGGCGGAGGGACGGGAATTGACTTAATGTCGGTGTGGTCGCTTTGCCAGTGGCGGTTGAGAGTTTCGATGTCGCCATGCCGGCCTCGCAGCCAGTCGTGCCACTTGTTGCGTACGTGGACGCTTTTCTCGCCGTGGACGAAGATCGGCTCGTTAGAGAGGCAAATACTGTGCAGGGCCGGATGATCCTTGATGCGGGGGATGAGCACACGGAGGAACTTTTCATAAACCACACGCGACTCGGGTGCTTGCACATCGACTTGCAGAAAACCACCGCCCGCATCTCGCAGATGGGGCCACTTTTCATATGCCCAATCGGGGAAATAATGCGGGCTGACCAGCAGATTGATCGCCACGCCGGCCTTGGCCGCACGGTCGAAATAGGTTAGGTACTCGTCGATTATCGCTGTGTTGAGTTGATTTTCGCCAGTGAGTACACCGCGTGGCCCAATCTCAAATTGAATGATATTGCACCCGTAGTTGCTTGCCTTCTCGATGTCGCGTTTCACCTGAGTAAAATGCCCCAGACCGAGGAATTGCAAGGGGCGATCCGACTCGATCCGTCCGTCGGGCCAACGCACCGTGCCCAACTGCTTCGATCCATCCAGGCGGAAACTGCGTCCGCTTTTGGCTGATTGATAACGGGGAACCGGTGGTAGATATTTTTGCGACATGGCCCGCTTGGCCATCACCTCCATTTGCAAGGCGGCGTCATAAGCTCGTGCCACCTCGCCGCGGTCAACGTCTTGTTTCGCGTAGTTGATAAAGTTATCGAGAATGGTCAAGGTCACGAGCGGATAGGCCGGGTCGTGCTTAGCATCGCGAATCGTCTGCACATGACCTTTAAGTTGATCACGCAGTATTTCCACACGCTCGATAGCCGTGCGCACACGGGCAGCGTTTATCAAACGCCGACGTTGATCCACCCTCAAAGCGAAGTGTGAGTTGTCCGCTTTTTGCGGGCCGTCTGGTTTTGTGGTCAACTCGCCCTGCAATTCGACATGCACGCAAATCTCGTTGTCTTGAATTTTCTCCATGGGACACTCAATAACCACCTTGTATGTTCCGGCCGGGAGGGTGCCACGGCGTGTTTTGTCCAGTAGCTTTGTGCCGTCGGTCCGTGCTAGGAGGAAGTTCAACTCGCCCTCGACCATATCGCGGGGCAAGTATATGGCGCCGGCTGCACGTAAGTTTCTGCTGATGAATATGTATTTATCACGTGGAAATTCGGTCCTGTTCCATTCGGGGATTATCATGCGATCGCGATGACGGGTAGCCGCCGCGGCCGGGAAATCTATCTGCAAGACTGCTTGATCGGGAGCGTCCCTGTCCAAGGCCGGCATAGGCTCGGGCCCCTCGACCAGTTGCAGATCGTCGACCCAAAACGGTTCGGTGGGGCTTTCGATTGCCATTACGACCGGGATTTTTGTAGTAGTATTATCGGTTTTGAACGACAACATCACGCGTGTCCAACGGTCGGCAGTGCTTTTGGGGAAACGGTTTCGCACTTGCCAATCGCGACCGCCGCCGAACCAAGCCCTGCCGATCATGTTGCCCTTCACATAGCAGGAGAAGGTGTAGGTGGTGTTCGGTTTAACGGATAGATCCCCGGGCAAACGCAACATGCCATAGACGTGCGGCCCATATGGTGTGCTGTTGGTAATCCGCAGCGAGTGTTTGCCCGTGTGTGACTGGCTGCCGTCGACCGTGGCCGTGGCGTCGGTTTTTCCGCTATGCCAGTTCCAGCCTGCGGGACAAGCTGCCGAAGGTTGTTTTTCGTCGATCTTTTCGAACGACGCGTTGGGAAGCAAGTTTTGTTGCAATTCAAAAGGCTTGATGCGGATTGAAATCTGGCCTTGTTCGGTTTTATCAGCAGTTGGGGTTTGCAACAGGCTCTCAGTTCCTGTTGCCGATTGGCCCTTTGCCGTTATGGCCAAAACCGTAATTAAAAAAACTCGAACAAGGCTGCGTGCAAACCGAAAGCGCGTGTTAAGAAACATAGCAGACCTAGCTTTTTTCGGGGGGGGTGGGGGATAGGAATGGGAAGTTAAACTTATCATACCATCCGTGATTGCCGCCTACAATTGTCGGCCCATGGCGTGTTTGACCTTGGTTGGATCAAGGTATTTGGTTAAGTTTTGTATTGGTAGGATGTACGCCACGTCCTTGCTGGACCAGCAGTTGTCCAGATTAATAGATGCAGAGCGGTATCCATCCCGCCAATAGTTGGGAATTAAATAATGAACGTGATGGTTGCCGGAGGCGCCGGCTATATTGGTTCACACGCCACGAAGTTGCTGGCCGACGCGGGACACGAGGTCGTGGTTGTCGATAATCTTTTCCGCGGGCACCGCCAGGCCGTTGATGCCAGGGCGAGCTTTTTTGAAATGGATTTGGCCAATCGTGAAGGTCTGACCGAAGTTTTACAAAAACACTCGATAGATTGCGTGATGCATTTTGCCGCCTTGGCCGAGGTGGGCGAATCGGTTCGCGATCCGCTTGTATATTACGAAAATAACACGGCGGGAACCATCAGCCTGTTGCAAGCGATGGATGTAGCAGGCGTGCGACGTTTGGTTTTCAGTTCGACATGCGCAACATACGGCGAGCCGGAAATAACACCCATCACCGAAAGCGAAAAGCAATCGCCTATCAATCCGTATGGCTGGTCGAAGTGGTGCGTGGAGCGGGTTTTGAAAGACTACGCGGCCGCCAGAGACGATTTCGCATTCGTGGCGCTGCGGTACTTCAACGTGGCCGGTTGCGCGGCCGACGGCACGCTGGGCGAAGACCACCGTCCCGAATCACATTTGATTCCACTGATACTGTTTTCGGCCTTGGGGCTGAGAGATAAACTAACGATTTTCGGCACGGATTACCCCACGCCCGACGGCACCTGTATCCGTGATTACGTCCATGTGGAAGATCTTTGCCAGGCTCATATTCTAGCGATGAAGGCCCTCGAGCCGGGCGATAGCAGATTTTACAACCTGGGCATCGGACGCGGCTATTCGGTCAGCGAGGTTTTCGACGCCGGGCGACGCGTAAGCGGGCGAGATATTCCGGTCGAATACGGCCGGCGCAGGCCCGGCGACCCGGCCGTGCTGTTTTCCGATGCCAGCAAGATCCGCAACGAGTTGGGCTGGCAGCCACGCTACGCTGAAATCGATGAAATCGTTGCTACGGCCTGGCGATGGTTCAAGGAACATCCCAGCGGATACGGCAATTGTTAGCGGCGGGGCTTGTCCCCGCGTTACCGCAACTGTTGTGTGAATCCGCCGCAAGCGACTGAATGACTATTTATCGCGGGGACAAGCCCCGCCGCTAACACCTACCCTCTACCCTCTTCTAAATCTTTCCCCAACATCTCCACGGCCAGACGTCTGCGTTCGTCGCCGGCCAGGTAGAGGGTCTGGGTGGGGAAGGCGAACTCGATTTCAGCCCGTTCGAATTCTTCGAAAATCCGCAGGTTTAGGCGTTGGGCGTGTTCCATATAGTCCCAATAGGCTGGCGGAGCGAACCAATACAAAACCGTGATGTTCAGGCTCGACGCCAGCATGTCGTTGAAGAATACCCGCGGGGGAAATTCGTTGCCGTCGACTGTCTGGTGAATTGGCTCGCGGGTGCCGTCCTCTTCGAGCAGATTTTTAACGATTTGCACGGCCTGGGCGATTTTTTCCTTGGGCGTATCGTAGGTGACGCCAATATCCATTTTTCGACGAATAAAGGGCCGCCGCCCAACGTTTTCGACCGAACCGTTAACGATCGAGGCGTTAGGGATCGTGACCAGATGCCCGGTGGCCGTGCGTATACTGGTGGAGCGGAAACCGATCTCTTCGATCACCCCGTCGTGGCCGCTGTAGATAATCCGCTCGCCCACTCGGAACGGCCGGTCGATGAGTATTGTGATCGAGCCGAAGAGGTTCTTCAGCGAATCTTGCGCAGCCAGCGAAACGGCCAGGCCCGCAATGCCCAGGCCAGCCAGCCAAGCGCGTACGTCGTAGCCGAAGACGACACTCACAATGAAAAGCACGGCGATCACAACCACAAAGATACGCAACGTTTTGCGAATGGGGCCGATGAGTTGTGAATCGATTCCGATTTCCGTAACGTTGCCGATACGGTTTAGCCCCACCTCGACCACACCCACCAGTTTATAGACGTACCAAAAGGCGGCCACCGAATACAGCAATTCCACAAGCGTCCCGGCTGCTTCGGCCGTGGTTGAGTTCATTTCCAAGGCAACCAGCCCCACCTGCAAACCTAGCGCGAATATTGCCAGCCAGGCGGGCGTGGCCAGATCGGCCGGTATGTGCGACCGAGCGTCCCAGCCGTGACTGCGCAGGTTTCGCCCGATCATGGCCAACACGGCGGCAACGATTCTTCCCAACAGGAATCCGGCGAATACGCCCGAAACAAAAATGAACCATTGCGACGGCGAGTTATCCAAAAAGAAATCCACGAAAGCGGAAAAGCCCGTTTCCGAGGCCTCGGTTTTGCCCTCTGACGCTGCCTTGCCTTCGGCGGTTAAGACTTCTGCCGCGACGCCATGCCCCGCTTGGTGCGACAGTGCGGGGAAGACCTCGTCGAAAAATCCCCTGGACCCAGTAGGGTTTGTCACAACGAGCGAACCGCCCACAACAAACCAAGCGACAACGACAACTGTAAATGTATTCGAGAAAATTCGGCGAACCATGCCAGGGCACCCCTCACGGGAACTAGACGGAATTGACTTTAAGCGGACTGACCGCTGCTCAATTCATCGACGGATCGGACGGCATGTTCTTAATATTTAGCGATGTTGCCAGCACGGAATCGCCAATCTGCTTGGCAACGCTCTCCCACAGGTCGTCTTCGGCATGAAAAATATTTTCCAAAGTGGCCTGCGTAATGTGCCAAGCGCCCTGTTTGATCTCGTCTTCCAACTGCCCTCCGCCCCAGCCCGAATGCCCCAGGAAAATCCGACAGCGGTGCTGCTCTTGTTGTACCAGGTGGTCGAGGTTGTCTTTTTGAGCCGCCAGATAGAGGCCCGGGATGATCTCCATTTCGGCCGACTCGCTATCGGTGTGGATAGCCATCAACGGCCCGGAGACGGGCCCCCCCAGGTTCAAGGGACGGTGCCAGTGGCACTCGACGTCGCTGACTTCCTGCCAGAGTTCTTCGACCGAACGGTCGGCCAGACGATTGAGCACAACACCCAACGCACCGTTCTCGTTATGCTCGATCATAAGCACAACGGTGCGGTAAAAATTTTCGTCGGGCAAACGTGGCGTGGCAACCAGTAGCTGGCCGGAAAGTGTTTTCATGTTGTCACTTCTCTTCACCGGGTTCGCCGACACGTCTTAGTTTTACGAGCATATCTTGTTTGAAGCACGCGTCGCCTTTTGCCTCTAGATATTTAGCAATTTGGCTCGGTTCGGCCGTAATTTGCACGTTGTCGAAGTGATTTTTACGCTTGCCCGAGTACTGCACAATGCCGGGGATCTTTTTGGCTGCAACATCTTGTCCCAAAATTTCTTGGTCCATGAAGTAAATCGTGAGGAAGCCGTCTTTGGATATATCGTAGCGACAAATAATATAGGCATCTTTTTCGTCTTGAGGCGGGTCGAACATGCCGTCTTCATCGCTCTTAACACCGCCAATGCTAATGTAATGCTTGGAACCAATCTTGGTCGTGAATGCGTTTGAGTGATCTTTCGTCTTGTCGGTGTCGGGCTTGGCGCCGTTTTTGCTTACTGGCGGCAGAGTTTCGTCGCGAAAGTCCAGGGTGTTTTGCATGCCCTCTTGACGGCTGAAAATCCAAAAAGACTTGTGCTTGATGACGTTATCCTTTTTTTCGTCGAGCACTTCCCACCGCCCCAACAGTTGGGGGTCGATTTCCGATGTCTTCTCATCGGTTAGTGGGTGGCTGAACTCGGGCACGCAAGCACAGATCGAAAGCAACGCCGCGGCGAAAGCCAGTAAAATTGACCGGTTTATTGAAATTCTCATAATATTATCTCCCCTAGAAGGTACGTCACATTGCCGTCTGCGGAATTATGGGGCATTTTCTGCGGGAGTCAAGCTTTACAGGTTAAACATCAGCATCGCTCGACAACAGGGCCGGCCGCCAGCGGTCGAGGTGTTCGAGGCAAACCAACGTGCCCTTGGCCACGGCCGTTCGAGGTTCGGCGGCCAGTCGCACGGGCAGGCCCGTTTGTTGGGAGACAAAACGGTCGAGGCCACGCAATAACGCCGCGCCGCCGCAAAGCACCATGCCGTTTTCGACCAGATCGGTTGCCAGTTCGGGACTACAGCCGTCGAGCGTGTCCTTGATCGCAACGACGATCCGTTCTAGCGGTTCATCTAGCGCGTGGCGAATTTCTTCACTGGTGATGGTAGCCTTTCTCGGCAAACCGCTAACCGCGTCCAGCCCGCTGATCTCGCGGACCATTTCCTCTTCCAGCGGATAAGCGCTGCCGGCTTCGATTCGGAGTCGTTCGGCGGCCGGTTGCCCTATCCGCAGGCTGTAATGACGCAGCAGATAATCGGCCAGTGCCTGGTCCATATCGTCGCCGCCGGTGCGAATCGACTTTCCGGCGACCATGTCGTTTAGGCTGAAGACGGCCACTTCGGTCGTACCGCCGCCGATGTCGCAAACCATACTGGCCAGCGGCTCGGCCACCGGCAGCCCCACGCCAATCGCGGCCGCCTTCGACTCGTCAATCAGTAAGACCTCGCGGGCGCCGGCTCGATGGGTGCTATTGAAGACGGCCCGCTTCTCCACGGCCGTTATGCAGCCGGGCACCGCGACCAGAACCCGCGGTCTACGCCCCACGCTGCCGTTGCGGACCTTGCGTAGGAAATAACGCAGCATGGACTCGCATTGCTGGAAGTCGGTTATCACGCCACTGCGGAGCGGACGGACGACGGAAATCGAATCCGGCGTGCGGCCCAGCATCTGGCGAGCCAAAAAACCAACCGCACATCCGCCGGAGAGAATGCGACCGCTCGCCTTTTCAACGGCAACCACCGAAGGTTCGTCAAGAACCAGCCCGCGGCCGACAACGCTGATGAGCGTGTTGACCGTGCCCAGGTCAACCGCAATGTCGGAGCCGAAATAGCCTAATAATCGATTGAGCATCCTTGCCTATCGTTTTGGGTTGTTGAGGTCGGGAGGGCGAAGCTCCTGCTGAGCCTCTTTTCAATGAGTTGCTAAGCAGTCAATGTATGCGAGTATTCCAACTCGGCGGGCGCGGCCATTGTTACCGACGGAGCGCCCTTGATTTTGTTGGTGCCGTAATCCTTGGTCTCAAGATAGGCAAACACTGTAGCGATTATCAGCGCCACAAATGCTATAATTAGCATTGTGCTGTAAATATTGAACTGTGGCTTGCGATGTGGTCCGCCGCTCATTATTCCTGGTTCCTGCAATGCCTTCTTCTTGAAGTTCAAGCGAGAGTCTGAAGCAATCTTGCCCTTATAGCTTCGAGGTCACGCGGTCGCCACGCAGAATCGCGCCCTTGCGATACTCGGGAATGATTTTGCCAACGGCCTTGTCGGGCTGGGTGGCTACGATTTCGACGCGGCCTAGATACGTTTCCTTGCCGGAGCCGATGCGGTAAACCTCGAGGAAGCCGCCCTTCTTCACACCGTCGTCAGAACCGATATTCATCTGGATCACGCCGCTGCCGGGTGTCGCCGTGACAATGCCGCTGGTCTTGGGCATGAACGCGGCCGGATCGGCAGCCGGATCGATTTCGTTCGCACGCAGCACGTCACGCATTCTCTGCGAGTCGGCCACGAGCGTAACCTGAATGCCTTCGAGGCGCGTCTTTTCGTTTTGAAGTTGGTGCAACTGGTCAGTTGTTTCAACAACCTTAGTGAAACTGCTGTCGCGGTCTTCTTCCGCCTTGCGTTTGTCTTCGCGGATCTTCACGACTTCGGCCCGCAAATCGGCCAGAGGCGACTGGGTGCGTTCCATCACGGAAACGGCCTCGGCGGGCGATGTGTTCCAGCCC
>CAZISU010000206.1:0-6650 GCA_964541935.1 uncultured Planctomycetaceae bacterium
GTAAAACACTTGCAATCTCTGGGATACGATGTCAGCGTCTATCGCCAGCCGCACGACGCCGCCGTGTCGCTCTCCGGCAGCGAGGATTACGGGCTGCTTTGCGAAGAGTCGGTGGCCGCCTGGATTCGTGGCCTACAAAAACCGGTCGGTCTCTTGGCATGCAACGACATCCGCGCACACCAGATCCTTATGGCCTGTACCGAACGCGGCATCACCGTTCCCGAAGAGGTCGCGCTGGTGGGCGTCGATAACGACCAGATGGTTTGCGAATTCTGCCAACCGCCGCTGACGACCATCGAACTCAACCCGCACCGCGTCGGCTACGAGGCGGCCGCGCTTTTGGACCAGTGGATTTCGACGGGCGAGCCGCCGGCTGGCCCCAAACTCGTGGGGCCCAAAGGACTGGTCGTGCGACAGTCGACCGACACCGTTCCCACTTCCGACCGCGAGGTAGCCACCGCCGTTCACTTCATCCGCGAACACGCCTGCGACGGCATACGCGTAACCGACGTGCTCGACCACGTATCCATCTCGCGCAGCACTCTCGAACGGCGTTTCCTAAAAGCCCTGGGCCGTCCGCCCAAGGCCGAAATCGACCGTTTGCGCCTCGAACGCGTCAAACAACTGCTGGCAGTGACCGACTACCCCTTAGCAAAAATCGCCGAACTTTCCGGTTTCCGCTACGTGGAAGGTATGTGCCACCTATTTCGCAACACCTTCGGCCAAACGCCGGGGCAGTATCGCAAGGAAAGGTAAACTTCGTGAAAAATCAACAGCTCGATAAGATCCTGCAACACACGCTCGAAGACTTCCGCCTCTCGCGCGGCGAGCGTCGCATGCTCTCGACAACTCTGGCCGAACTCGGCGCCGCGGAGCCACAACTGGCCGTGCTTCGCGCTCGGGCTTTCAACATCGCGCGCGAGCACATCAACAGCGGAGCCGACAACTCCGGCCGCATCGACCGCACCCAGACCGCGGCCGTTATCGAGTGGCTCGAAGAAGTCGTCAAGGTAATGCAACCGGCCAAGCCCCGCCGCGAGATCGCCGACGAGGCCTATTTCAGCCCCGGCAACGACTGCTCGCGGAAAATAGTAGATCTTCTCGCACGCACCCGGCACAAACTCGACATCTGTGTCTTCACCATCACCGACGACCGCATTTCCGACGCCATCGTCAACGCACACAGCGACGGCACGGAAGTACGCATCATCTCCGACAACGACAAAGCCCTCGATGGCGGCAGCGACATCGAGCGATTCCAACGCCTGGGCATCCCCGTCCGTCTCGACCGCACCGAGCACCACATGCACCACAAGTTCGCCGTCTTCGACGACACCTTCGCCCTCACCGGCAGCTACAACTGGACCCGCAGTGCATCAAAATACAACATGGAAAACTTCATCGTCACCCACGACGATCAACTAACGCGGCGGTTCTCCACGCTCTTCGAACAGCTCTGGAAAGAATTATCGTAGCCCACACACTAACCCGAAGCGCAAGCGAGGCCCATTAAAACACTACCCTATACGTATGGCACGCTCTGAGAAAATTCGCAAACAGCTCCTTGCTCGGTCGCGCGTCCTTACTTGCACCAGAGGGAATAACGCGGTAGAACCAATTCAGCGATTAAATTCATCGTCCTGCCCCGTTTTACGCGTTCAAAACCTGGCCAAGAATCAGTCTTGCGTCCACTAAGTAAACCATGGAAGAATCAAACAAAGTAGCCTGGCCCTCTTTGTTGTCCTGGCCCCCTTTGTTGTCCCATATTCATGAGTCAGTCAATACCTCTTCATAACCTCGAAGGATTATCCTCCCCACCCGGCGATGGAATTTCCGTTACCCAGAGCGACGATTGCATTCGTATCGACATTTCTGCTGGTATCTCAGGGAAGGTCGGGTGTTTCGGGATTCCTATTCTTGTGTTTGGTTTTGTTGTCGGTTGCATTGCTTTGGGTGTTAGCTTGACACTGCTGCTAGAATTCGACCAACCTGACTTGGGAGTCGCCGCCATCTTTGCAGCCATCGGGCTCGCTTGCTTTATTCCTGCTTGTGTCGTGTTCATGATGCTTGCGTTTCCAATGGGCATCAAGGGCACCGTGGAGATTACGCACGAGTATCTGCGTATCTCTGATCGCAACTGCGTGGTGGAGTTCCCTCGGGATGACGTGAAGTCGGTGGCGGTCGTATACATGAAGAAATCCAAATATCAACATCGTGCCAGGAAGGATTGGCCGTGGCTCCGCAGCCGAGGGGGTGGGATTGCGGTCGAGACTCCGCATGGAACAGTCAGGACACTGGGCTGCTGGGATCATGAAGTAAGCCGGTGGCTCGCCAAGCTAATAAGCAAATACTTCAGTGTCCAATTCTGTGACGACGAGTATGCCGACCAGCTAAGTAGTGAGAAGCTGGTGTCGTCTGGCACACCATATATAGTTCCCCGCAAAAACCTATGGTTGATCGGCCTTCTCGGCACACTTGTGGCTGGATTCTTTACGTGGGGATTTGGAGGAATTGTCCGAGACTATTTCGACGCCAAGCAATGGCAACCGGTCATTGCTGTCGTTCGCACGATTGAAACCGTTGAATCAGAGGCGAAGTCGCATCTTGTCATCACATATTGTTATGAGGTGCAAGACGCTATCTACACAAACAACCGGTTTAGAATCGATGACAGTGGCTATTCGAATTTCGCCGAACGCCGAAAAAGCGAACTGGCGGTTGGCGACCAGATCGAGATCTGGAGCGATCTGGACGACCCGAAACGATCTACAGTGAGACGTGATTTCCCCTGGGCTGCTTTTGTAGTATTCCTCATATGTGCAGTCCTAGCACTCGCGGGAATGATTACCATGTTCTACTTCGCGTTGGCCAGAGATAGTATCCTGGCAACAAAATACGCACTTAGCCCTGCCGAATGTAAGCGAAAACAAGATGAGGGGCCAGTTCCCACTACAAATACGGAAGAGTAAAGGGTGTCCTAGACCGACGTAAAAAGGCTGACGTGAAAAGAGCCAAGCAAAGGTGGCAGACTACTTTGTTCGCTTCTTCCATAGCCTGCCGCGTGGACGCAAGGTCGATTCCAAGCCCAGTTGTGCGGACGCGTCAACTTGCCACGACTGCGAGCCGAAGGGCCGGCCGCCAAGTGCCACTGTCGAAAAAGCGATTCAGATATGGCCAGGAGCGTACTTGGTCTCTGGTATAATTTTTGGGATAATTGCCGTTATCGCCTGCCGAATATATAGTTGTAGTGTAGATCAATAAATCGATCACCTCTAAGACCCCAATCCCAAAACCAACCATGAAATACGAAGTCGAACAAAAATTCCCTGTCGATAACCTGCAGGATGTCGAGACCCGTCTGGCCGAGTTGGGGGCTGAGGTGGCCGCCGAACGGGTTGAGGTCGACCGCTACTACAACCACCCAGCCCGCGATTTTGCCGAGACGGACGAGGCATTGCGGATTCGGCGCGTGGGCTTGGTCAATAAGATTACGTATAAGGGGCCCAGGATCGACAAAGTAACCAAAACTCGGCAGGAACTAGAATTGCCGTTGGGCGAGGGCGATCGAGCGGCCGGGGATTGGATTAAGATGCTGGAAACACTTGGCTTCAGCACGGTGTCGGAGGTTCACAGCGGCGTCGCAAGGCGCACGTCGACTGGCAAGGCCGCTCTGTCGAGGTCTCGCTAGACGAAGTCACCGGCCTGGGCACGTTCGTCGAACTCGAGTTGGTAGTTGATCAGCAAGAGTTGGACGCGGCCCGTGGCTGCATCGCAGATCTGGCCGTTGAACTCGGGCTGGGGAAAAGCGAACGGCGGAGTTATCTGTGCCTGCTGCTGGAAAAAGGCAGTGGCTGACCTGCCTTGTGACGCAAACGGGTAGCCCTGATAGCTTGTCTATCAGGGCGGGGTAGCCGCAAGAGGTGTGCCGGGGCAGTGATATCTCCTCTTGTGCCTTTGGCACCCCGATAGACAAGCTATCGGGGCTACCCATCAGATAAAACCCCAGAGCTGTCCTCCGGGGGGTGCGGGCCGTGACCTGGGGGCTCGCGGGCAAGGCCCAGTTCGATTATAATTAACTAATGGCATCCCCAATCGAAACTCCCTCCCCAGAAGAAATCCCCGCCGCCGCGACAGACTGGCCTGTTCACCCTCAAATTGATGTGCGCGAGACCGAGAACTTCTTCGTTCTGGTCGTACACCAGATTGTTTTCCGTATCGGCTGGATGTTCAAAACCGAGAGCGTGATCATACCCGCATTTCTCGACACGGTGGCCGGCGCCGGCTGGCTACGCGGCTGTTTGCCGATCCTCTGCCGTCTGGGGCAAAGCGTTCCTCCGGTGTTCATGGCCGATCGGATTCGAGCCTTGCGTCGCAAAAAACTGGCCCTGGCCGGGTGCGCTTTGTTTATGTCCGTGCCGTTTGGGGTACTGGCAGCGACTTGCTGGATGACCCATGGTAGCTATCCCACCTGGATAGCCGGACTGTTTTTGTTTCTGTATTTCATCTTCTTTTGCTTCGGCGGAATTTACCAGTTATCATTCGGCACGTTGCAGGGCAAGCTCATCCGTCCCACCCGTCGTGGCCGCTTGCTGTTTACGTCCACCTTCTGGGGCACCATACCGGCGATTGTCGTCACATTCTGGCTAATGCCCGACTGGATCGGCAGCAATCCGCCCGCCTATAGTCATATTTTCGGGTTCGTTTCGATCTGTTTCTTTATTTCCGGGCTGATCGTTTTCCTCTGCTTCGAGCCGTCCGACGCCAAATGGCCAGAAAAGTCCACGGCAAGGGCCGCTATCGGCGAGGCGGTCGAAGCGCTCCGCAGTGACTCTAATCTAAGGAGACTGGTGCTGGTCGTCATGCTGGCTGGCAGCGGGCTTTTGGTCTTTCCCCACTACCAGGCACTGGCCGGCGAGCGGCTGGGCCTAACCGGCAACCATCTCGTGGTTTGGGTGGTGGTACAAAGCGCCAGCGTGGGGTTACTCAGCGTCCTGGTGGGCTACATGGCCGATTTTCGCGGCAACCGCCTAACACTGCAGCTATTGATCGTGGCCACCTCCGTCGCCCCAGCCCTGGCCATTGTGCTGGCACAGCTAGAAACGTCCTGGGGCGCTAAGCTTTTCTGGACCGTTTTCATAGCCATGGGCGTTACTCCACTGGTCTTGCGAACCGTGGTAAACTACACATTGGAAATCTGCGAACCCCCGCAACACGCCCGCTACCTCAGCACGGTGGCCCTGTGCGGCGGAATCCCGTTCCTGTTTTCGCCCCTGGTGGGTTGGATGGTCGACGTGGTCGGCTTCGAAACCGTGTTTGCAGTCACGGTCTGCCTGATACTGGTTGGTGCCTGTGTTTCGCTACGTTTGAACGAACCCCGGCATAGGATTAGGCTGGAGGAAAGTCCGGTGATTGGGCTGGGGACGGACGAGTAGGGGGGGATGAGGAAGCCAGAATGAGGAAAGAATGATCAATGATCAATGTCCAATGATCAAACCCACAGCTCACAGCCCATAGCCCATAGCCCATAGCCCATAGCCCATAACCCATAACCCATAACCCATAACCCATAACCCAAAAATGCAAATCATCAAAATGCTGTTGGCCGAGATTCGTTACCGTAAGCTCAATTTCGCATTGAGTCTATTGGCGATTTCTATCGCGGTTACACTTTTTGTAGCCGGACCGGTGCTGGTCGATGGCTATGCTCGCCAGACGCGGGTGCTGATCGAGGCGTCCGAACAGTCTACCTCCGACGAACTGGCCGCCTTGGAAAAACGTACACGGCAGGTGATGCGCGATATCGGCTTCAACCTCATGATCGTACATCGCGATACCAACATGACCGACTTTTGGGCCTCCGACTTTGCGGCCGCCGACATGCCGCAGGAATACGTCGACCGCCTGGCTGCCGACCGGCGTTTGGAGATGGTAAAGCATCTGGTGGCGACCTTGCAACAAAAAATTCAATGGCAGAACCGCAAAGTGCTGCTGGTCGGATACCTGCCCGAAACGACCCGCTCGCACGCGCGGCAAAAGTCGCCCATGGGCTACAACGTAAAGCCGGGCACGGTGCTCTTGGGCCACGAGTTAGGAATCGAAAAATCGGCTGGCGACGAAATTGAAGTTCTAGGACACAAGTTCAAGATTGCGAAGATACTACCCGAGCAAGGCAGCAAGGAAGACATTACAATCGCCTTGCATCTGGCCGACGCCCAGCAAGTTTTAGGCAAACCGCGGCGCATCAATCAAATCTTGGCCCTGGGATGCCGTTGCGCCAAGGCCAGCCTGCCGGACATTCGCAATAAGTTGGTCGATGTCTTACCCGAAACCCACATCACCGAGTTCCGCACCATGGCCCTGGCTCGGGCCCAACAGCGCGATTTGGTCGAGAGCAAGCAAAAGCAAATCATGGCCGACATTGCCGACTCGCGTTTGGCCGTGCAAGGCACCATGGAATCGCTGGCCGAGGTCACCACGCCCATCGTCGTCATCGCCTGTGCAATCTGGGTGGGACTGCTAACGCTAGCAAATGTCCACCAACGCCGCGCCGAGGTCGGACTGCTACGAGCTTTGGGCAAACAATCGCCCCAAATCGCCGCACTGTTTCTAACCAAGTCATTACAGCTGGGATTGATCGGCGCCGGCATCGG
>CAZISU010000206.1:6660-8228 GCA_964541935.1 uncultured Planctomycetaceae bacterium
GCGCAATTGCTGGGCACCCGCGTACTGGCAGTCGACCCCAGCCTGTTCGCCGTACACTACGAAGTCCTGCTCTCAGCCCTCATAGGCGCCCCACTATTAGCCATGGCAGCCGCTTATTTGCCAACGCTTGTGGCACTACGGCAGGACCCGGCGGTGGCGCTGCGGGAGGTGTGAGCGCTATCAGTTCCAGGGCACGCCCTTTGCTTTTTAAGGACAGTTGAATGTTTTGGCCTATTGTGCTGCCCGTTCAAATCACGTTCTGGATGATAGTAGGGCTTCTTCTGTTCGTGACGATTTTCGCGCCGCTTGTCAAGCAAGAGCGGAAAGTGGTGTTTGCGTGGGGAACTCTTCTCGGGGTACTCGCCTTCGTGCCATCTTGCGTGGGCGTTATGAAGGTTGTTGACGACTATCGTTTTGGGATGTTCACTTACCAGGATTTCCAATCAGTCAATGATATCCGTGTGCAGCGGTTTCTGCCGGAATCGGCGACGGATATCACTGTCGAACAAGGCCGCTCGGGATTTCGTGCCAAATTCAAGATTGCACAACGGACATTCGACGAGTGGTTCGATCAGTATTGGAAAAAATACGGAGAAAACTCTGCTGTACCCCGTGCGTTAAGCGAAAAACCGCAACAACTCCAAACCGATGAGTTCAAACGTCACTTCGGCGACCTCGGCTGGCCGCCGCCGGCCGATGCGGTTGAGTACGCAGGCCCCCGCGCCGGCAATGGCGCCGGCTTCACGATTTGGTATAGTGAGTCTGAAGGCGTCGCATATCAACTCGCGGGCTATTGGTAAGGCCACTCCCCCTTTGCGCCTCCGTGGCTTTGCGTGAAAACACTATCCTGTCGATCCCGTTAATCCTGTCTAACATTTTGTGATGCCTATCAGTCGATCGACCACTCGGTCCCGCCGGGGCGATCTTCCAGCGTGACGCCCAACTCGGCCAGACTATTGCGAATCTTATCGCCCATGGCAAAATCTTTGTTCTTCCGCGCGTCGGTTCTGATCTCGATGAATAGGTCTAAAAGCTTGCCCGTCAGTTCGTCGCCGCCACCGGCTTTTTCGGCGGGCGGAGTGCGGAAGAGGCCCAGGGCAACTGCCAACTCGCGTAGGGTTTTGGTGCCTTGCCGCAGGGCGTCGACTTGGGCCGTCTTGCCTTTGGTCGAGGCTTCCAGTTTTTCGTCGTCGACGAATTTATTCAAACGCCGCACCAACTCGAACAGGTCGCCCGTGGCGCCGCCCGTGTTGAAGTCGTCGTCCATGGACTCCAGGAACGCCTGGCGGAACTTGGCCACGTCTGCCAGAAGCTCGTTGTCGCCGGGCTCGAAATCGCCTTGCTCGCGTGTGGCGCTAACCTCGACGTCGTAGAAGCTTTGGCCGCTTACCCGCTCGTATCGCTTGAAAAAACGGTAAAAAGTTTCCAGGCCGGTGCCCACCTGCTGGATACGGGCCTCGCTGAAATCGATGGGCCGGCGGTAGTGGGTCGAAAGCAGAAAGAAGCGGATCGTCTCGGCGTCGATTCTTTCGAGCATCTCGCTAAAGGCGCTCGAACCTTTAGACTTG
>CAZISU010000207.1:0-8226 GCA_964541935.1 uncultured Planctomycetaceae bacterium
CAAACCCGTCGTCGTTAAAGTCGCCCATGCCCCACGTGGCGTTGGGGCCGGAGAGCCAGTTGTCGGCCAGGGCCGTGGCGTCCAGGTCATTGACCACTCCGTCGCCGTTGGCGTCGCCGGCAATCAGTTCGATTTCGCCGGGCGCCATGCTCATACACCAGGCTTGATCCAGGGCGGCGAATTCGCCGACATATGTGCCCGTTGTGCCGTCGAATTCGAGAATCTGGTTTGTGCGGTAACTGCTAACCAGCAGGTTGCCAGTTACGGGATGGAACATCAGACCCGAGAGCAGATCGACGAAACCGTTGTCCGAGGCGATAAAATCTTCGGACTCCCCGGTGCTCACGTCGTAGCGGATCACTCCGTTATTGACATACGTACTCGCGTACAGCTTGCCGTCGGGACCGAAAGTAACGTCGGCATAGGAAGCTTGCGGGTCTCTGGCAATAACGCTCCACGACGAGAAATCCGGTGATATCTTCCATATGCCGCTGCCTTGAGCGGCCATGTACAGAGAACCGTCCGCTCCCACGTCAATGCCGCGAGGTGCACTGGCAATGTCGTCGATCCAACTCGACACGACTTGGTTTGTGAGCAAATCAATGCTGCTCAACACTCCCTTGTTGTGCTCGATAAACGCAAGATTCGATCCGTCATCAGGATCGGTTACGGCCAGGTGGGCAGCCCATCTGCCATCTGCTGTTCCGTCTATATTGCCGATAATATTTCCGTCCGTGTCATAACGGCTGACAAGGTCGCCGCCCACGCCCGTAACGGGATGTTGCCCCAGTAGAATATCGCCGTTGGCCAACTGCTGCACGTCGATGACGTCATAGTTGCCCGCGCCTTCCTGGGGAGTGAATCCGCCCACGATAGATCCGGAGTTGTTTAGCGCCACAATACCCGCGGCATTTCCTCGAGTGCTCACGAGGATCGAATCCGCCGGAATGGCCGTGCCTCCTGTGCCGGTCGCCCCGGCGGGAGCCATACTGATACACCAAGGCTGGTCGAGTGTGGCAAAGTCGCCTATTAAATCGCCCGAAGTGGCGTTGAATTCCAGAATTTTATTATCGCGGTAACTGCTTACCAGCAGGTTGCCCGTGGTAGGATGAAACGCCAAACCCGAGAGTAAATCGATGACACCGTTGCCGGAAGGGATGAAATCCTCGGCTGTTCCGGCGCTCACATCGTAACGCCTCACTCCATTATTTCCGTAAGTGCTGGCGTACAATAGGCCGTCGGGTCCGAAAGTGATGTCGGCATATTGTGGCTGTGGATCACTTATGATGGTTTCCAGTGAAGAAAAATCCTGTGCAACCTTCCAAATTCCACGCCCGGGAACTGCCATATAAATAAAGCCATCAGGTCCTATGTCGATGCCACGAGGACCAGCCTGATAGTTGTCGGACCAAGTCGCCGAAGCCTCGTTCGTGGTCAAGTCGATGCTGTTGACAAATCCCAAGTTGAATTCGGCGAACGCGATGTTTGAGCCTTCTTTGGATATTGCCAGATGGGCGGCATATTTGCCGGTTACTGTTCCGCTAATGGCGGCGACGAAATTTCCGGCGGAATCATAGCGGTTGACCAGGTCTCCACCATTGGGTTGATGGGCCAAAAGAATATCACCGCCAGGAGACACTTGCTGCACGTCGACCACGTCGTATGGTGTCTGGGGAACGAATCCTCCCACCACACTTCCGCTGAGATCCAACGCAACAATACCCGCCGCGTTGTCTCGCGTGCTCACCAGAATCGAACCCGGTGGGACGGCGGCCGAAGCTGCCATCGCAAAAATCAAAAAGACAACGACAGATAAAAAACAACTTGAGCTTCTCATGTCAAACACTCCCTAAAATTGCCGCAGGTAAACAGATGTTGAAACGCAGTAAATTACAAACTTAGTGCCTCTTCTCCGTTCCGACATGCGGAACGAAGTCTAATCTCCTCGGGTTCGATTTGCTTTCGTGGTCAAACTAAATTCCAAACGATCCTCTTCTCCGACGCCGACCGTCGCTTTAAGTTGGCCGGTCTCGTTAATCTGGACGGGAATCCGCTCGGGTCTTTCCAGCCCGCCGGGAAAATCCCGCACCATCTGGCCCGTTTTCTTGAGGACTTCGATGTTGACCTTGTAGTCCCCGGGCTGTAGCCCCTTGCCGGCCGGAATTTCAAAGTTGCCGTTGGTCACCACACCGCCCGAACCGGGTGCCGCATTGCCTTTCACCGGGCGGAAGCTAATCACGCCGTATTCCAGCGGCCGTTCGTCTAGAGTCACCGTGCCGCTGACCGGGCCTCGAGACGACCCTCCGCATCCGGCAACCACCGATATCGACACAAATCCGCCAATCAGCAGGATCAATGTCGCGGCAAAAGAAACGGAACCGACCGGCCGCCTTGTGTTGCGGTGTCTGTCGGGAAGCGGAAATTGGGTTGTATGATGATTGTTAATCATGGTTTCAGGCAAAGTCCTTCTACAAAAACCTCAAAAACTGCCGCCGGGAATGACCTCTTGGATTTGGAACGTAGCGGATGACGGTCGAGACTCCGAGCCTGGCGAGCCAAGCGCGTGCCAAATTGCCAAGTCGATGTCATTGTCTATAAAATGAGTACTGCCGTCGCACATCGTCACGGTGGCCCCGCCCGGATGCATACTGCGAGCCGTGTGTCTTGTCTGAAAAGCCGAATGCAAGCCGTTGTTGCTGAACTGTGCGACGGGAATGCAAGGAGCCGGGCTGTCGTTGCCTTGGCTGGGATTGTCGTTTTGGTCGCACGCAAACACGTAATCCGGTGTGGGATCGTTCGGTCCATAATCCCACATGAACACCGGACCCGAACTGTAGCTCCATACGCCGCGCATGCATCCCCAATGGCCGGGCAGGATCTCGCCTAAGAGCATCGTTTGCGTGGTTCCGTCTGTAATATCTCCTAGCCGCCCGTTATCATTCACAAGAAAAACGCCGTCATAACCGTGGCCTGAGCCATCGAAGGGGCCCGATCCGAAATTGCCCCCATAGCTGATGCGAGTCCGTTCGTGGTGGCCCCAGGGAATTCCGTAGTCGTGCAAGTGACTGCCTTCGTTCCACTTGATTTGCACCAGCGGGTCCGATGAACATAGAAAGGCAGCAATATCGAGTTTGTAGATGACGTCCATGCTCCGGCTGGTCGGTGCATTGACGCAACTTTCCTGCCAGGGGATGGTGTCGTAAGTTGCCTGCTCGCCCAAGTACGGCAGAATGCGGGCCGGCCATGGCCACAGATTTCGGTGGCTGAAGTCCAGATAGTTTCCATACCCGATGGGAAACTGTTCGTGGGCCGAATGATAATTGTGCAAAGCCAGCCCGACTTGCTTCATGTTATTGGTGCATCCCATCCGCCGCGCCGCTTCCCGCGCCGCCTGTACGGCCGGCAACAAGAGCGCGATGAGGATACCGATAATGGCGATCACAACCAGCAGTTCCACAAGCGTAAAACCTTTGTCGTGGAAAGATCGTTTTCTATGCATTTTGAAAACTCCATTAACAATTTCAGCAAAACAAAAACCGTTTACGACTGTTCTCGCGTCCCGCTGGAGGGATAGTAAAGCTCCACGGGAACCACAATTCTCTGCTGCTCTAAAGTTTTTCCTTTGGATAACGCCTTGAGTATTTTTCCGATCTGCAACGAGATCTCCTCGGTGGATGCTTTAGGACGCGTGCAAACGTTACGAGGATGATGGGACTGTGTGGCAATGAGATCTTCGAAGACAATATCAATATCGTCGGGAGTATTGAAGCCGATTTCGGCAGCGGCCGAAACGATCTTTTCCATCATGTGTTCGTGTTGCACAATAAATGCCGTGGGACGATCCGCCAATTGCAGTGTGTGGTGCGTAATGGCGGAAAGGGAATTTAAGTCATTCGGCACTTGGCGCACAAGCAATGCGGTCGGCGGCAACTTCGCGTCAGCTAAAGCCTCGGACACACCGTCGGAAAAATCGTGGAAACCTGGAAGGTATTCTGAGACGGCCAAGAGAGCTATGCGTTTATGCCCTTGCTTCACCAGATGTTCTGCAAGCAGTCGACCGGCGTTACGATTATCGGTGTCAATCGAAGCGATGATCGGATCACCCAGATATAGTGACCCGACCACCACGCTGGGCACGTTGGCTTCGGCCAGGAGGCGGTAAACCTCGCGCGGCCCGCTCATGGGAACGATGCCCGCTATTCGGTCGTCCGATTTCGCCTGATCGATCAACTCCCTCACATACAAAATGGCATCTTTCTGTGAGAGAAAGCTGAACTGCACGCTCACGCCGTCATACTCGTTACGAATACCATTCATAATCAGATCCGAACGGATCAGGCTGGCGTTTAGCTCAAATGGCAAAACAACATGCACGGTTCGGACTCGACTAGAGTGTAAATCGGCTGCCTGTGGTCCAATGAACGTCCCTTGATTTTGCCGACGCAGCAAGAGTTCCGAGTCGGCCAATAGTTTCATGGCCCGATCCGCCGTACTGGCGCTCACGCCAAACATTGCCGCGGCTTCGCTGGCTGTCATGTATTGGTCGCCGACTCGCAGGGCCCGGTTTCGAATGTCCTGCTCCAATTGCTTAGCCAATCGGGAGGCGCGTGATTTTGAATCAATTTTTGTGTCCATAAATGCAATCCTACAAGCACCTGGGTTTTTGTCAACAGATAAAACCTCAATAAAATCTAGATTAAATCTCCTGTGTTTACAGGCATAAATCCGCATTTCTACATAGTGGAGGTGAGTTACTACTACTGCAGAGGGGGTGAGCGTAGGAAATAATTTCGCCGGCTTATTCAGCCAGCTAGAGCGACAATGCATATCGCCATTGGGGAAGTGAGAGTTCTGGGGGGCTGGCGAGATTAGCAGGCAGGATAAATACTATTGTCGATGCTTATGGCGTAGTCGCGGATGTTTGTCTCAACCGCGAGCGGCAGCCTCGAACAGTGCCACCAGATTCTCGACCGGCGTTTTAGCCTGAATGTTGTGGACGGAGTTGAAGACGAACCCGCCGCCGGGGCCGAAAATCTTCAGCCGCTGGGCTACCTCGCGTTGCACGTCGTCGGGCGAGCCGAAGGGCAGGGTTTTTTGCGTGTCGATGCCGCCGCCCCAGAAGGTGATCTTATCTCCGAAGCGATCTTTGAGGACTTGCGGGTCCATGCCGGCGGCCGAGCATTGCACGGGATTGATGATGTCGACTCCGGCGTCGATGATGTCGGGCAGCAGGTCTACGATCGATCCGCAAGAGTGCATGAACGTTTTCCAGGAAGTGTTTTCGTGGATCCAGTCGTTCAGTCGACGGTGGAAGGGCTGGTAGAGCTTGCGGTAGGCTGGCGGGCCAATGAAGAGTCCGTTCTGAGTGCCGAAGTCGGTGCCGGTCAAAAAGGCGATGCTGACCAGGTCGCCGACCGCGTCGTGCAGCTTGGCCAGATTGCCCAGGGCGATCTCGCACTGGCGAGTGAAAAGTTCATAGACATAATCGAAACGCGTGATCGTGCTGACGTACCATTCCTCGACGGCGCGGATGCCCTTGGGATGTTTTAGCCAGGTGGCCGGCACCAGGGCGATGTCGCCGAAGGCCGTGCCGCCGAAGTTGGCCACTATGGCACGATCGCTCTGTTGGCGCAGACGCCGGGCTTCGGCGGCGAAATATTGCAGCGTTTCGTCGCTGATGGGGCCGAACTCTTCCAGATTGTCTTCCACGTTGAGGTTGTCGTCATCGATAGGATCTTGGCGCTCGATGGTGTCGAAATAGTACCCGCCCTTGGGCATGCGGGCCGAGCCCGGCACGGAGATGTCGCCTTCTGGATAGGCAAGAATGTTGCCGTTGGCATCGGGCTCGGTATTGAGTTCGGCTGGCACGAGTATGGGCGTACTGTCGAACGTGGTCCAGGGTTTCCAGTCGGTATGGCGGCAGCCGAAAAAGTCGCGTGGCCCGGGCAGTCCCACGGCATCGGCGCCGATCGCGTCCAGCAGGTCGGGTTTGATCTCGCCCAGCATTTGATACGGTTCGACGACCTTGACCGGCGTGCCGGGCTCGTCCAGCCCCAATGCCTGCCGCAGCAGGTAGACCGAGCTGACTTGCATTCCGGATACCGGCGTGGCGCCCAAATCGAGCGGAATCCGGTCGGGTTGCTGGTGGTTGATGGCAGCTTCGATCCGTTGTCGGGAATTCATGGTTACTCCGAATTTATATAGTGCGATGCACTTTAATCGACCAGTTCTCTTTCGATTTCTTCTAGACTCTTGCCTTTGGTTTCGGGCAGTTTGGTCAAGACGACAAAAAACCCGATTATACAGACAATGCCGTAAAGCCAGAATGTCCCGTGCGCACCCAAAGCGTTTTTAAGATATGGGAAAGTCAGGGTCAAAGCCGTGCATGCAAGCCACAGAGATATAACTGCGACCGACATGGCCGCCCCGCGAATGCGGTTGGGGAATATTTCGGCGATAATAACCCAAACAATCGGGGCCAGGGTCATCGAATAACAGGCAATCGCCAGAACTACCAAAAAGAGCATGAGGATACCGGTGCTGTTCAGGTAGTAGCCTGTTCCTAAAGCGGCATAGACGCCGGCCAGTCCGAGCGAGCCAAACAACATCAAAGGTTTTCGGCCAATCTTATCCACCGTATATATCGCCACGAAGGTAAAAACGAGGCAGACGATACCGGTAATTACGATATTAAACATGGTGGCACTGACGCCAAAGCCGGCGGCCGAGAATACTTCCTGGGCATAATTGAAGATGACATTGATACCGCACCACTGCTGGAAAACCGCCAGAAATACTCCCAGACAAGTTATCTTCAATAGTCGCGGTTCGGTCAGGTCTCTGAAATTGACATGGGCGATTTCCCCGGCCGTTAGAGTGGCTTTGATATCGGCAACTTCGGCTTTTGCGTAATCGGGGCCGCCAATTTTGGCCAGGATCTTGTGGGCTAATTCGTTTCTGCCGTATTTTATCAGCCAGCGGGGGCTTTCGGGGATAAAGAACATCAGCACGAAGAAAGAGGAAGCAAGCAGCGTTTCGGCCTCGAACATCCATCGCCAGCCATATTGGCCGTTCCACGATTGATTTATAAACTCAGCGGTTGCATCTTCCGGTACCGGTCTGGCGATGCAGAGGTTGACTATCTGGGCCAGAAGAATGCCAGTCACGATGGTGAGCTGATTGATGGATACAAACCGCCCTCTCATCTTGGCGGGTGATATTTCGGCTATGTACATTGGCGAAAGATTGGAGGCCAGCCCTATGCCTAAGCCGCCGATGATGCGAAAGACGTTGAAAATCGTAAAATTCGCTGCAAGGCCCGTCCCTAGTGCAGAAACGGTAAATAGCAGGCCCGAGAGGATAAGCAATCGTTTTCTGCCAAAGCGGTCTGATAGCATGCCTGAAAGCAATGCGCCAAAGAGACATCCGAACAAGGCGCTGCTCTGAGCCCAGCCGCGCATGAAGGGCGTGTCGTCTGAGATATTAAAGAATGGCTCGTAGAAGGGCTTGGCTCCGCCAATCACAACCCAGTCGTATCCAAACAACAGCCCTCCCATGGCCGCAACGAAACAGATAAGCCAGATAAAGGGCATGTTGTACTTTGGTGTAATGCCCTCCAGCGTTTCGTTTGAAGTTGGATTTTGTTCGGGCATTTTGTTGTTTCTGAGCCAATTCAGGACATGGACATCAGGACACGGGCATCAGGATACGGGCAAACCTCTGTCAGACGATTGTATTGTCCGGAATCGGAGATCGCAACGTCTCGCACCCCGTGGATAGATGGATTGGAGCAGAAAGTCAATAAAACAGAGTAGAAATGTCAGTGAGGCTTGGCGATGGCGCCTTTGCTGTTTTGTACAAGAAAAGGCAAAACCCGCGACCGGATGGTCACGGGTTTTGGGTTTGTATTGGTATTGTAGGCTTGGAGGTAGCCGGGACGGTCTCTTTAATAGGGGTAAATGCCTCGCACGACGTTTCTAACCGGTTGGCCGGGCACGAACATTCTGGGCGCCACGACGACTGGAGCCACCGGATAGTAGACCGTGCTGGGTACAGCCATCACGGGACGCTGTACGACCACGGGGTAGGCCGGTTGGACCACAACAGGTCGTGCCACCTGATAAGCCGGGCAAGCATAGGCCGTGCCGGCCGGCCAATAATAGCTTGTATAAGCTACCGAGCCAGGGTTGACAGGGGAGAGATAAGTGTAGCCGGCCGAAGCGGTTG
>CAZISU010000208.1:0-8224 GCA_964541935.1 uncultured Planctomycetaceae bacterium
CTTGGTTCACTTCCAGCACTTCATCATTTGACAAGAGCGACAAGGTGAACTCGTCAAGTATCTCGATCGGTGTGCCGATAATCATCGGCGAACCCCACAGGCACCACAAACTGACGTGTGTGTACTGTTCATTGGGCGTAAGACGCGACGGGGTCAGCCCGCGGTTTCGCCACCCGCCCAACAATCCCACACGCAGATTGCAGGCGTGGTTCCAATGGCCCGGCTTCTGGAACGGGGCGAAGGCGTCGTTTTGCAACCACACCTCGCGGATGCCCACAGCCCAGTCGCGCTCTTTTCCCATTTGCGAGCGATCCCACAGATCGGCCAAGTCGCCGGTAGTGCGATTCACCTGGCCCAGCTCGGCATATTCGGCCGCCTGTTGCAGGGGTATTTCGTTTGACAATTCGAGCACCATATCGCGTCCGCAACCGGTCAGGGCGTCGGTCAAGCGGCGGGCCGCCTCGACGTTGCGGCGTGCCAATTTGACATTATGGATGGCCCAATCGTATTTGCAGTAGTCGAAGCCCCACTCGGCCCATTGGCGCACGTCGCTGGTCTCGAAGAAATGCTTGCCGAATCGCCATCCGCCCATGTATTTGGCCGGTTTCCGCCACGCCCCTTTGGGGTCGTCGCTTGATCCGCCGACCAGTCCGGCGTAGCTGGTGGTCCAGGGAGTAGAATAGATGCCCGCCTTCAGTCCCAAACCGTGGATGTAATCACAAAGGGCCTTCATATCGGGAAACTTATTGTTGGGCATGATTGCGTTGTGCGGACCACCGCGACAGCCTTGCCAACCGTCGTCGATGTTAATGTACTGCCAGCCGTGATTGATCAGTCCGGAGTCGACCATGGCCTTGGCGGTCGCGCGAAGCTTTTCGTCTGTGACTTTTGCTCCCCAGCCACCCCAGGTGTTGCAACCCAACAGCGGTGTCAGGCAGATTTCGTCGCCCACGACGATTCGCAATTCGCGTTCCGCGCTGGCCAGGGCGTTTTCGGCCCGCAGCATAACGCGGTAGGTGCCACGCTCTTGAATCGAACCGGTAATGTGTCCGGTCTTCGCGTCGAGCTTGAGGCCCTCGGGCAATTTGGTCGCCGAAAACTTCATCGGACGCTCGCCCGTGGCGGCAATGGTATACAACAGCGGATTACCCGGTCGGACGCCAAACACCTTGGCCCCGTTGATCCGCGGTTTTGGTGATGGAGCGGGCGTGAGGATCGGGCCCAGCGTCGCCAGGGGCTCTGCCCCAACAGCAACACTAGCAAGAGTGGCTAACAATACGATCGTTGCAACGCGACACAGCGAGGCTTGCTTTGTCTGCGACATGGCTACACTTCCTTGCCAAAGGGCCTATCGGCTTCGTGGATGAGTCACAAATTGTTATCATTGCTCACCTACCGACACTTGACATGCGTCCCCTGATTAGTGTTAATATAAATATCCTGGCATCGCGATACCACAGTGTATTTGCGCAATGCAGCAGATATTTACGACCCCCCCATTCGTCCTGTACACGCAAGAAAAGATGCAAGAACTCGTATAAATACCAGTCCGCGGGCCGTTTCCTGCGTCCCAGGAGCATCAAGATGGTTTCCAATGACTCGATGAAGACACGCCGACAGGTCGCTCTGGTCTATCCGTTGGCGGTGCCTCATATGACGACGTTTGTCCGTGGAGTAATGGACTATGCCCAGCAACACGGCGAATGGTCGTTGACAACCAGTCCTCCATCGTTGATCGGGGCCGGCGAAGAGCCGCTTCGGCTCGACGACCTGCGGAGTTGGCCGGGCCACGGAGTGATGGCCCCGATTCTCAACAAGGCTGACATTCGCTCGGCCCAACGGCTGGGCATCCCCGTACTCAATATGGCGTCGACGCTACAAGACACGGGGATCCCACGCGTTAGGCCAGACCACTATGCCATGGGACGCATGGCGGCCGAGCATCTCTTGGAATGCGGACTCAAACGTTTAGCCTATTTCGGATTGCAAGGGTTTTGGTTTTCCAAAGAGCGTTGCCGCGGCTTTGTTGATTGTGCCAAGCAAGCGGGTGCAACAGTTGACGTGCTGGAAGTGCCTCTCAAATCTGGGCCGTGGTCCAATTTGCAAAAGCGCACCGACTTATTGGCAAACTGGTTGACGCAACTTCTGCCCCCGGTTGGACTGCTGGCAGTGCAAGACTATCGTGCCCGCGCGGTGATTGAAGAATGCGAAAAGTTGGGGCTGCACATTCCCCACGACGTGGCCGTGATCGGCATGGAGAACGACCCGACGCTTTGCGGATTCTGTCGGCCGACGTTGAGCAGCGTTTCGCGCGACTCTTGGCGTCTAGGATTTGAAACCGCTGAGATATTAGACCGCATGATGGACGGCCTGTCGGTGCCGATGGATGTGGTTGTCGCGCCCGATAGCGTTGCAGCACGACAATCTACCGACACTATCTCCGTAGAGGATCCCCATCTGGCCGATGCGCTGCACTTTATCCACGACCATATAAGCGAATCATTTGGCATTGATCGCGTCGTGCGGGCCACTTCGATTTCGCGACGCCAATTGGAAGTCCGTTTCCGTCGCATACTCGGCTGCACTCCGAACGACTATCTCAGTCGTAAGCGCGTCGAGCGTGTCAAGGAATTAATTGCCGCCCCCGGTAAAACCAAATTCCACAAGCTGGCGATGGTCTGTGGGTTTTCCAACGTGGAACAAATGCGACTGGTTTTCAAACGCGTAACCGGCATGACGCCACTCGAATATCGCCAGGCCGAAAGTCGAACGTAAGTCGGTTGTAAGAGCCGTGTAGCGAATGTAAAATATTACTATCCATTCACCCTCCCTATCCGCCTACCGTTTGGAGCCCCAATCATGAAGATCCGTTTTTGTCATGCTCTGGTAACTAGAATAGCAACTGCGATTGTCTTGCCTGCGGTTGTTTTGGCCGGCATGTGTTGGCCGGCGGCGGTTGACGGTGCTGAGTTGAATCTGTGGTATGAGCAACCCGCCCAAAAATGGCACGAGGCCATGCCCTTGGGTAACGGTCGCCTGGCCGCCATGGTATACGGTGGTACGGCCAGCGAACATTTGGCCCTCAACGAAGAGAGCCTTTGGGCCGGTTTGCCGGTGGAAGTATATCCCGAAAATTTTGCCGAAAACATTCGCGAAGTGCAGCGACTCGTTTTGGCGGGCAAGATCAGCGAAGCGCACGAGTTGGGCCTGAAAAAGCTCACGAAAAAGCCTACTTCTTTCCGTTCCTACCAGCCCTTTGCCAATTTGCGGATCGACTTCGAGCAGTCCGGGACTATCGAGGGATACAGGCGTGAACTGGACATTGAGACCGGCATTGCGAGAATCAGCTATAAGGTTGGTGATGTGCAGATGTGCCGCGAAGTTCTGATTTCCGCCGTCGATGACGTGATAGCGGTACGTCTGAGCGTAGTCGGCCCAAAAAAGTCGACTGGCAAGTTGCACGCCAAGGTTCGGCTTACGCGCGAGAAGGACATCAACGTCGCGGTCGAAGGCGAGAACCGTCTAAATATGGACGGGCAGATCGTTGATGTGGCTGCTCCAGAAGCTTTTGACGACAACAGGGGCGGGTCGGGCCCCGGCGGCAAACACATGAAATTCGCGGGGAGATTGCTGGTCAAAGCCGCGAAAGGAACCGTGCGCCCCGACGGTGACGCGTTGCTCATCGACGGTACCGACGAGGCGGTTCTGCTTTTCACCGGCGCGACGGATTACAATCTGGATAAGATGAACTTCGACCGTGCAATCGACCCCGCTCGCAAGGCCGATGCCATTTTGGAAAAGGCCGCGAGAAAGTCGTGGGACGAGTTGAAACGAGACCACATGGCCGAGCATCGCTTGGTTTTCTCACGGGTAACGCTCGATCTGGGCAGCAGCAAACAAAGCGTGTTGCCTACCGACAAGCGGCTGGAAGTGTTTCGCAAAAACCAAAAAGATCCGGCCCTGGCGGCCATGGTATTCCAGTTCGGGCGCTATCTGCTGATGTCGAGTTCACGAGAGCCGGGCGTTTTGCCGGCCAGCCTGCAAGGCATTTGGAACGATCGTATGTGGGCGCCGTGGGAATCGGATTACCATCTGAACATCAATTTGCAGATGAACTACTGGCCGGCCGATCTATGTAACGTGCCGGGCAGTATGGGACCGTTGGTCGGCTGGATGACTCGACTGAGCGAAAAGGGTACCGTTTCGGCGAAAAGGCTCTATGGCACGCGAGGTTGGGTGTGTTACCTGGCAACCAATCCCTTCGGTCGCACGACACCGAGTGCTTCGACTATCCCTTCGCAGTTCCAAAACGGCGTGCTCGATCCTTTGGCGGGTGCGTGGATGGCCATGACTTTGTGGCGTCATTACGAGTTTAGCCAAGATCGCGAATTTCTGGATAAGCAAGCTTATCCGATCTTAAAAGGCGCAAGCGAGTTTCTGCTGGACTTCCTGGTTACGGACCAGGACGGCAAGCTCGTGATCGCGCCATCTACATCGCCCGAGAACATGTATTACCATCCTGAGACTGGCAAGCCAGTACGCATTACGCGCGGATCGACCTATCATACGTCCATCGTTCGTGCGGTGTTCGCCGCGGTGATCGATGCTTCTCGGATTCTGGATCGAGACCAAAGCTACCGCGAAGAGCTGGAAGAGGCTGTGGAAAAACTGCCGCCCATCGCTGTGGGCTCTGACGGCACGATCAGGGAATGGGTCGAGGATTACAAAGAACACGAACCCACTCACCGGCATGTCTCGCACTTGATCGGCCTTTATCCGTTCGCGCAAATCACCGAGAGCGACGAGCAGTTGATGGAAGCGTCTCGCAAAACGCTGGATCGACGCGGTTTCGGCGGCGACGTTGGATGGAGCAACGCCTGGAAAGCCTGTTTCTTCGCCCGGCTTAAGGACGCCGAAAAAGCTCATTGGTACATGGATCGTTTGATAAGCCGAAACATGTTCCCTAACATGCTTTCCTGTTACAACGGTCGGATATTCCAAATCGATTGCAACTTTGGGGCGTCGGCCGCAGTGGCCGAAATGCTTTTGCAGTCACACAACGGGCGCATCGATCTTCTGGCGGCGCTGCCGGCCGAGTGGGCTGCAGGCAAGGTCACCGGTCTACGTGCCCGTGGCGGTTTCGAAGTGGATATACGCTGGTCCCACGGCAAGCTTGTAGAAGCCAAGATCAAGTCTCTGCATGGCGGGCCATGTACCGTTAGCTATGGCGATCATTCCGCGAAATTTATGACACGGGCTGGAGAGGTTTTGGTTTTGGACGCTGAACTGAAGTAGGGGTGTCGCGGACGGAGCTTGCTACTGTTTAACCTCCTCGATAAACCCATGATACAAACCCATATAATATGGCAGCAGAAACACCGTGCCGTTGCCCAATTGGCGTCCGTTGCCGGCGTAGTCTAGCTGCCAGGGGTTTGTGTTCCAGTGGTTGAAGTGGCGGTTTTCGACGGGGATTACCTTGCCGCAAACGCGGTGGCCGGTTTTGCGGCGGCGCGATTCGGCCACGTCGCTGCCTTGTTGGCGGGGCAACGGCACGATGTCCGTGCGGTGGCTGTTGCGGCAAGGCCAGTTGACCCGGTCGAGTGGAAAGCCGGTCAGCGTCGCCAGCGAATCTTCCAGCCAGCCGTCCCACAGCTCCAGGGAATTGGTGCCCCAGGGATCGGTGTATTTCGCACCGCGGCTGAGGGCGGCGTAGGCGAAATTGAAAAACGGGTTCATCTCGGGCTGTTCGATAACCCAGGCGCTATAGAACGAGAGCGTGATCTGCCGCCGTACCTTCTCGTTCTTTGTGTATTTCAGCAAATTGTAGAACGACATGAAGGCCATTTCGTCGTCGGACTGGTTGCCCGAGCCGATGCCGCGGTGGATTTTGTAGATCATGGCGTTTGTGTCGTAGGCATGCTCACGCATCAGCTTTTCCGCGTGCCGCCCATAGACCGGATCGCCCGTGATGTGCTCCGCTACGGTCAGGTACGAAAGCATGCTCAGCGACTTGAGCCCACGTTCGGACCACCAATTCGGGTCGTGGTTGAGCGACTCGGGCCCGTAAATTCCCCAACGGGTTGGCTTGCCGTCGTGGTCGACGAGGTTGTAGCCGTGTTTGATGAGGTGGTCGGTCAGATCGCGTACCACTTCGCGGACGCGTTCTTTCTCGTCGTCACTTTTGGCCACCAGATCGTAGTAGAGCGGATAGAAGAAGTAGTGCCCGTCGAGTTCGTCGGAACTGGTATCGCTTTTCCAGTACCACTTGCCGTCGGCGCTTTTGGGCCAACGCGGTTCGTAGAGTTTCCAGAGCGAGTCTCTGTGGGCGCGGAACTTGCGATCGTGTTCGAGTCGGCCGATGTTGGGATCAGGCAGGTCGGTGGAAATAATCGTGCGAGCCACGTATCCATGCGGCGGCGCATGCTTGCAGCCTTGAGTGACTTTTTGCAAAAACCGCAGTGCTTCGAAGGCCCGCTTGACGCGGTCTTTGGCCTTGGGGTTGCCGGTGGCGGCGTAGGCAAAGCATTCGCCTGCCCCGTACATGCTCGTCCATAGCCCGTCGTTATCGCTGTCGTGATAGCTGATTTTCGTCTTGTCACCCGGCCGGGCCAAGCCGACCTCGGAGACGTATCCCAGCGGCGTGCGGCCGATGTATCGCTGCATCTCGTCTTCGTAGAACTCGGCCTTTTCGGCCAAGGTCATCATGCGTCGCTCGATCAACCCAACACCGCTGGCGGTGGCGAACCAGGTGTTGCCCCGACGGTCGACGGCCACGTCGCGGATGTCGTCGTTGGGCAGCCAGCGCGGCCCTTGGCGATATGCCCAAGAGCGGCCGTCGAAACGAACCGCTCCCAGATGTGTTCCGAACCAGACCTCGCCACTGGGGCCGGGCGCGATACGCGTGAAGTCGGTATAGGGCAGTCCGTCGCTGCCGGTGAAGAAACGCCAACCGGCGGGTGTGCGGCAAGCGGCTCCGGCCGGCGTGGCGAACCAGAGCTGCCCGCGTGAGTCGACGGCCACGCCGCGTGTGTCGGAAGTACCCCAGCGGCGGCCAAGCCCGTCTTCGACCGCAAGCGGCTTGAAACGCTTGCCGGTTTCAACTAACAGGCCGTTGTCCGTAGCCGCGATAATACGGCCGTCGGGCGTCGTTACGGCCTGATTCACTTTGCCCTCGATGGGGGCCAACTTTTCCGGGGCAACGTGGTGCAGCAGTGTTTGCTGGGCGGGCATATCGGCCGACGTCCATTTTTTACCCCGCAGCACGGCCCAGCCCTTGTCTGTCTGGGCCCAAACAGTGCCGCTTTTATCGAGGTGTATCGCAAGCACGTCGTTAGATGGCAACCCCTCAGCAACGGTGTAGCTGGTAGCAACCTCCTGGGGAAAACGGCCAATTTTCACATGCGGGTTTTTTGCGATTACGGAATTGGCCGAGAGAATCCAGATGACGGTAAACCAAATTGTAGCGGAACGACATAATTGTTTTGTCATGATTTTAGGCCTTTTGCGTAATAGTGCGTAATGGAAAGTGTCACATGTTACTGGCGAGAAAGTTCCAGGGTTCTTGCCTTGACGGTTGCCGAGATGTTGGCGGGGAAGATTTTTCGCTCGCGGGTTGTTGAACGGGGTGCCATGGCCGCGGCCGATTGGACCATTTCGGCCAGTTGCGACCACTCGTCGTGGCCCATCGATTGCATGGGCCAGTTGTTTTTCCGCCAGACGGCAATTAGCAACTCGCGGATCAGATAGGGCGGTTCGTGGGCCAGACGCTTGGCGTCGACGAGAACTGTCGGTTCGGCAGCCGGGTTCTGGTCATTGCCGACGGTTACACTTTCCTGCATAAGCCGATCGACTAGCTGGTTAATCACTGTTTGCAGCTCCCCGGCCAACGAGCCCAGCCGGCGCAGGGCCTGATCGACCGCGGGATTGAAACGCTCGGTGAGCATGGGAAGCAGTTCGTGGCGGATGCGATTTCTCGTCAGGCGAGTATCGCTATTGCTGGCGTCTTCGCGGTAGGCCTGGTCGATGTCGGCCAGATAGGCGGTTAACTCTTGGCGATGGAAATTGAGCAGAGGGCGGATGAGGGTCACGGCCGAGCCGAGCTTTCTGGCCCGAGGCATGCCGGCCAGCCCGCCGACGCCGGTGCCGCGAACGATGCGATGCAGGACGGTTTCCGCCTGATCCTCCGCCGTATGAGCGGTAACCAAATACCTAGCCCCGATGTGTT
>CAZISU010000209.1:0-8210 GCA_964541935.1 uncultured Planctomycetaceae bacterium
CGTGCCATGGAAATGCTCAAGACCGACCCGCAAAAGACCTTTCTGGTCGATGTCCGCACCCGACCGGAATACCAGATGATCGGACACTCGCAGGGCGCCTACAACATACCCTTCAAGTTCTGGACCGGAAAATTCAGTGGTAAAAAATACGGATTGACCCTCAACCCCCGTTTCCAGAAGGACCTGCTGGCACGCTTCAACCCCAAGACCGATACGCTAATCGTAACGTGCCGCAGCGGCAACCGTTCCATCCCAGCCGCCGCGGCCGCGATCGAAGCCGGTTGGCCGGCCGATCGAGTTTTCAATATGGGCGACGGGTTCGAAGGCGGAAAGGTCAAAGATGAAAACAGCATCTACAACGGCCAACGTCGGTTGAAAGGCTGGCGTATCGAAGGCTTTCCTTGGACGTACGGGCTGGACAAGGAGTTGATTTATCGGGAAGATTTGCTATAAAGTTAGAGGCGGGGATTGTCCCCCGCAGGGTGCCATGGTCCACGCTTGCGTGGACATGTTATTGGTATCAGTCTCAAACAATTCACATGCCCACGCCTGTCGTGGGCATGGCACCGACAAGGCAAGCGTATGAGCCGGCCCACGATTTTGACAACCTTGTACGCGACAGCAGACGGCCCGAGTCCGTTGGGCCCGGATGTGCAACTCATTCAGGGCAAAGCGACGGGGCTGATGCCGCGTGGCGATGTGCTGGCGCGGGTTGGTCCGGCTGACGTGCTGGTGAATTGTTCTGAATTGAAAGTCGATGATGAACTGCTCGACGCTGCTGGACGGCTGAAGATCGTGGTGAATTTATCGGCCGGCATCGATAACCTCGACCTGGATTTGCTGGCCCGGCGGGGCATTTGGGCAGTGAACAGCCCCGATCAATTTACCGAGTCCACGGCCGAATGGGCGTTTGGGTTGTTGTTGGCCGTGACGCGACAGGTGTTAGAAGCCGACCGCTTCGTGCGGTCCGGCCAATGGCAGATTGGAAACATGAAGCTTGGTCTCTATAAAAGCATGTGCCTGAGCGACAAGACGCTGGGAGTGATCGGGTATGGGCGGATCGGCCGCGCGGTCGCGCGTCGGGCGGAAGCCTTCGGCATGAGGGTGCTTTTCCATAGCCCATCTGCCAAAGACGATCCATCGTATCGACCGCTGGACGAATTGTTGGCCGCATCCGACGTGGTCAGCCTGCACGTCCCGTTGACCGAGACTACCCGTCATCTGGTAAACCGCGATACTCTGGCTCGGATGAAGCCGGGCGCGATCTTCATCAACACCTCGCGCGGCAAGACGGTCGACGAGGCCGCACTGGCCGCCGCCTTGCACGCGGGACATCTGGGTGGGGCTGGCTTGGATGTGTTCGAGAACGAGCCCAACATTCATCCCGATCTGTTGACAGCACCCAACACCGTCCTCAGCCCGCACATGGGCGCCGGAACACTCAAGAGCATCGCCGACTGCTGGTGCCTGGCGGCGGAGAATATTGCGTTGGTGCTGGCTGGTAAGCCGCCCAAGGAGCCGCTCAACCGGCCCGCGGGAAAGTAGTGTGCCAACAAGCCGGCCGTGTGGCACGCCCAGAATTGGAGTGAAAGGTGACAAAACTCGCACACCACTTCTACGGCTGCAGATCATAATCATGTCCATACAACCGCAACACTTTTGCGGTCTTCGCATCTCCGTCGAATCTATACGTAAACCGCTCCTTCAGGCCGGGAAGGATTGTAATATCGTTTTCATGTGACGAGCCGGAGCGGAGGTGTGTTGCGAAACCTTCGCTGTCCAGTAGAACCATCGAACCTTTCCGTTTGAGGTTGGCCAACCTGACGGGTTTCGTGTGTTTGCTGGCGATGGCGAGCACGACTTCTATCGTCTTATTGTTCTTCGGCTCCTGGGGAGTTTTGACTTCCAGGATCGAGATATCCAAATACTCATCGATTTTGTCGTGGGTTGAGATCACAATCGCACCGTCGAGACCTTCGGTCGATTTGCGGCCTTCGTCTATTCCTTCTGCCATGCCGGAGAGGATCTCTTTGGAGGTTTCGACCGTGGCCTTGGTTACGTCCTTGGCCGTATCTTTCGTGCTCCGCTGACAGCCACCGCAGCCGGGTAAAAGCATTAACGAGCATACTGCAACGAAATATACTAGTGTGTCTCTCACAATATTGTCTCCCGTTTTATGTGTTTTCGCAGCTTCAAACCGGCCTTGGCGGCGATTATCGGCTGGCCTAGTGTTGATTGATACATCTGGTAGTTCGGTTCAAATGACGTTTGATTGTGTTTTCGGGAAAAATTCCACGACATTTGATCCGGTGACGTCCATTTCAAGCCCGGGTGCCATGGTCCACGCTTGCGTGGCCATGTTGTTGGTGTCAGTCTCAATCAATTCACATGCCCACGGCAAGCGTGGGCATGGCACCCAGCTCACGATGGGCGAGAATTCGTCTGCTTACGTTTCTGCAAATACTGCTGATGATACTCCTCGGCCGGATAGAATTTGGCCGCGGGCATGATTTCGGTCACAATCGGCGAAGCGTATCTGCCCGAGGCTTGCAAGCTTTCTTTCGAGGCCTCCGCCGTAGCTTTTTGCTTGGGGCTGTGATAGAAGATGGCCGAACGGTACTGCGAGCCCACGTCGGGGCCCTGGCGGTTGAGGGTGGTCGGATTGTGGCAGTTCCAGAAGACTTCCACTAGATACCTGTACGAAACCTTGTCCGCATCGAATTCTATGCGAACAACCTCGGCGTGGCCGGTCTTATCGGTACAGACATCTTCGTAGGCTGGATTGGCGATACTCCCACCCGAGTATCCCACGCTGGTTGCGATAACCCCATGCATGCGGCGGAACGTCTTTTCGACTCCCCAAAAACAGCCGGCTGCGAAGGTGGCGACTTGCATGGCGGGTTCCTCTCGCATTACACGCCCGCAAACGCAGTTAAATCCGCCTGCATGGCCGCGATACGGTCGGCCTGTGCCTGTTTGCGTGCTTCGAGATCCTCACCTGCCGTCGGCGCGTCGTAGGCGAACATGTAGAACTTCACCTTGGGCTCGGTGCCGGAGGGTCGCACGGCGACGTAGTTGCCTTCGGCTTCGAGGTCGAGGATGACGATATCGCCCTTAGGCCCAGGCAGTGGACCGGCCGATCCGCCGATGGGCGTTAGCGTCTGGTTGAGGTAATCGCGGACCTGTGCGACTTTGATTCCACCCAGTGACGTGGGCGGATCGTTGCGGAACTGGGCCATCAACGCGCGCATGCGGTCCATGCCCTCGGAGCCGGGCATTTTTACCGAGACCTGCGTTTCGCGGTGGCAGCCGTGTTCGCGGAATAAGGCGTCGAGTTTCTGGTGCAGCGAGAGCCCGGCCACCTTGGACTCAGCGGCCAGTTCGGACATCAGCATCGACGACACGGCCGCGTCCTTGTCGCGGACGTGCGTGCCGGCCAGGTAGCCGTAGGATTCTTCGGTGCCGAGGATGAAACCGTCGGGCCCTTGGGCGTCGATGGCCTGTCCGATCCACTTGAAGCCTACCAGCAGGTCGCCCACCGTGCGCACGCCGTAGGAGTCGCCGATGCGGCGCAAGAGTTCGGTGGTTACGAGGGTCTTAACCAGATATTGGTCGCCCGTAAGCGTGCCTTGGCGTTTGCTAATATCTAAAAGGTACGCCCCCAGCATGGACCCGATCTGGTTGCCGGTCAAAACGTCCCAGGGGCCGGCCGTGTCGGTGGTTTTCGGCGCGGCGCAGCCCATGCGGTCGCAATCGGGATCGGTGGCCATGATCAGTTCGGCGCCGATTTCTTTTGCGCGTTCGATGATGGTGTCGAACACACGCGGATTCTCTGGGTTGGAAACGTGACCGGGCACGTTGGGGAAATCACCGCTCTCTTCGGCGTGCGGGCCGAAAAGTTCCACGTCTTCGAACCCGGCGGCCGCAAGCGTAGGCATCACGGCCGATGCGCCCACGCCGTGCAGGGGCGAATAGATGATTTTCAAATCCCGCGGCCCGGGCCGGCTCTGTTTCAAAACGGCTTCTAGAAATGCCTTGTCGACCTCCTCTTGGCAGTATTCCACCTGGCCCGAGGCCAGACATTCGTCGAACGGCGCCGTGCGGATATTCTCGACACTCATGACGCGATCGATAACGCCTCGGCCGTGTGGCGGCAGCAGTTGTTCGCCCTCGCACCAATAGGCCTTGACGGCGTTGTCGCTGGGCGGGTTGTGGCTGGCCGTGACCATGATGCCGCAGGTGCATTTTTTGTATCGCACCAAAAACGACAGCTCGGGCGTGCTGCGATATCCGTCGAGGAACCAGACCTTGAACCCGGCCGCGGCCATGATGCCGGAGCACAGTTCGGCGAAGTGACGGCTGCGGTGACGGGTGTCGTAGGCGATGGCACAGGCCGGCTGCGTGCCCTCGGGCGTGTGTTCTTTGGCATAGTCGGCCAGACCCTGGGCGCTCTCGCCGATGGTGCGGTCGTTGATCGCGTTCGAGCCGATGGGGTACATTTTGCCACGGCGGCCGCCGGTGCCGAAGGGTATGATCGTCCAAAAGGCGTCGTCCAACTCTTGCCACAGTTGTTTTTCGACGTGTTCGGCGACCTGCGGGGCGTATTCACAGTAGCGGGGCTCGGTCAGCCAGGCACGCAGATTTTTGACCGCGCCGTCGGAAAGCTTGCCCTCGGAGGCGGCGGCTTCGATTTGAGACAAAACGGCTTGGGTATCGACGGAAGAAGGTGTTGAGGACATGAGATTCTCTGAGCAGGTATATGTGACGGGCTGTTAAGCGGGGCAATATCTTTATTCGCGTGCAGGCGAGACCGTTGGGCCGCCATTCTCGCCTATCGGCGTCGTTCTTGAAAGATAAGATAGGCAGATGGGCGAAAAATCGGCTTGAAAATTGTCGCAAAAACGCCGGGACACGACCCGGCCTACGGGTTGTTCGGTGGCTTCCCCCGGCGACGCTTCCCCTTTATACTCTTATCATCTATTCCATTTTTTTCGAGATTCTGAAATTATTACCATGACCGAACCAATCATAAGCGTTTCTGGTTTACGAGGAATTGTGGGCGAAACACTCACGCCGCAGGTGGCAGTGGGCTACGTGGCGGCACTGGCCGCTTCTGCACCTAAGGGGCCGATTGTCGTGACTCGCGACGGTCGACACAGCGGAAAAATGCTGGCCGCAGCGGTCCATTCGGCATTGATGGCGGTCGGTCGCGATGTGATCGACGCGGGTATTGCCGCAACCCCCACCACGGGCGTACTTGTTCGCCAATTCCGCGCCGGAGGCGGGGTGCAAATTACCGCCAGCCACAACCCCTCGCAATACAACGGCATCAAGCTCTTCTCCGAAAAGGGGCGCGTCATTCCCGAGGGGCCGGGCCGCAAGGTTTTGGAACAATACCGCCAAGGCACGATCGATTGGGCCGCGCACGATAAATTGGGAAAGATGCGGTCCTGCGACGATTCGCTCACGTCGCACCTCGAGGCCGTTTTGGCCACGGTAGATATTCAGCACATTCGTACACAGAAGTTCAACGTGCTGCTGGATTCGAACCACGGGGCCGGCAGCCTCTTGGGCCGACGTCTGCTCGAATCGCTGGGCTGTAGCATCACGCTGATGGGCGACCAGCCCAACGGGGCCTTTGCCCACCCGGCCGAACCGACGGCCGAAAACCTGGCCGATGTTTTGGCGGCCGTGCCCACGGCCGGGGCCGTGATCGGTTTCTGTCAGGATCCCGACGCCGACCGCCTGGCGGTGATCGACGAGTCGGGCCGCTACCTCGGCGAGGAATACACGGTGGCCATAATCGCCAACCATATCCTTCGCAGCCGCCAAGGCCCGATCGTTACCAACTGCGCCAGCAGCCGCATGACCGAGGATTTGGCCGGGAAATTCGGCCAGCCTTTCTCCCGCTCGGCTGTGGGCGAAGCCAACGTGGTCGACAAAATGCTGGAAACGGATGCCATCTTCGGCGGCGAAGGCAACGGTGGGCCCATCGACCCGCGCGTGGGCCTGGTTCGCGACAGCTTCGTGGGCATGGCCTTGTTGCTGGAAGCCATGGCCGACCGTGGTGCCAAGATCAGCGAGTTGGCGGAAGAGTTGCCGCGTTACGAGATTACTAAAACCAAAATCACAGTCGCAGCGGACCGCGTGCCCGACGCTTTGGACGCTTTGGAAAAACATTTCGGCGACGCCACGCCCGACCGCCTCGACGGCTTGCGGCTCGTCTGGTCGGACGCCTGGCTGCTGGTTCGCCCCAGCAACACCGAACCAATTGTGCGGGCGATAGCCGAGGCCAGCGAGCTTGCCCGAGCCGAAGAGCTATGTGCCGAGGCGGCCAGTGTGATCGATAAAATATAGACTTCCTGGTGCGTCGCGGACGCACCCTACACCCAGATTTTCCGGTACAAACTCATGAACATTTTCGTCGGTGAATTGGTAGGCACGGCGGTTCTCATCCTCTTGGGCGAGGGCGTGGTGGCTAACGTGGTGCTTAATCGTTCCAAGGGGCAAGATTCCGGTTGGATTGTGATTACGGCCGGCTGGGGTTTTGCGGTTGCCATGGCGATTTATATTGCCGGTTGGACCAGCGGCGCGCACATCAACCCGGCGGTTACGATCGCCCTGGCTTTGGTCGGTGATATCCCCGCGGATCAGGTTTTCACCTATCTGGCGGGCCAATTCGTAGGCGCTGCGATCGGGGCTTTTTTGGTTTGGGTGACCTATTTCGCGCATTGGGCCGTGACCGACAACCCCGATGGCAAACTGGGGATTTTCGCCACGATTCCGGCCATTCGCCACACGCCGGCCAATCTGATGACAGAGATTATCGGCACGGCCGTCTTGATGGTGGGCGTGTTGGGTATATCCAACGTGAACAACGGTCTGGCCAACGGCATGAGCCCGTTCCTGGTGGGGATCCTGGTTTTCAGCATCGGGCTCTCGCTGGGCGGCCCCACCGGCTACGCCATCAACCCGGCCCGCGACCTGGCCCCGCGAATTGTACACGCGATTCTTCCCATACCCGGCAAGCGCGATTCCGACTGGGGCTACGCCTGGATTCCCGTCGTGGGCCCCATCATCGGCGGCCTGATCGGGGCCATGCTCTATACGCATCTTTTTGCTAACCTGACGCCCTTGAAATAAACGTCTAACAGGAACACCCATGCAAACACAGCTTGCCGTAATCGGTGCCGGGCCGGGTGGCTATGCCGCCGCCTTTCTGGCCGCCGATCTGGGGATGGAAGTTACTCTAATTGACGCCCGGGCGCGGTTGGGCGGCGTTTGCCTGTTGCAAGGCTGCATTCCCTCGAAGGCCTTGTTGCATGTGAGCAAGACCATGGCCGACGTCGACCATCTGGCTGACTGGGGCGTTTCTTATGCACAGCCCACTGTCGATCTGGACGCCCTGCGCGGGAAAAAGCAGAAGGTTATCGACACGCTTACGTCCGGGCTGGGGCAGCTTGCCAAGCGGCGCAAGGTGAAAGTCGTGCAAGCCCGAGCCACGTTCCTGGATTCTTCGACGTTGCAGCTCGAAACGACGGGCGACGGGTCGACGGGCGATGAGCCTTTGGAAGACGACCGCATCGAGTTCCAGCACTGCATTTTGGCAAGCGGTTCCTCGCCCGTGCAGATCCCCGCGCTCGACCTGCCAACCGGTCGGGTAATGGATTCGACATCTGCCCTGGCGCTGGCCGACGTGCCCGCATCGCTGCTGGTCATCGGCGGTGGCTACATTGGGCTCGAGTTGGGCACGGTCTACAGCGCTCTGGGCAGCCGCGTTTCGGTGGTGGAAATGACCGACGGGCTTTTGCCGGGCGCCGACCGCGATCTGGTCAAACCGCTGGCTAAACGTCTGACCGGTCAGTTCGAGGCCATATACTTGGACACAAAAGTCGCCGCTTTGGCCGACCGTGGGGACGCCGTCGAGGTCACCTTCGAAGGTCCCGCGGTTGCGGCCGGCGAAGAGGTCAAGCAGTTCGACCGCGTGCTGGTTTGCGTGGGCCGTCGTCCCAATTCGGCGGGGCTGGGCCTGGAGAACACGTCCGTGCGGATCGACCCACAAGGTTTCGTCACGGTCGACGATTCGCAACGCACGGACGATGCGAATATCATGGCCATCGGCGACGTGGCCGGTGAGCCCATGCTCGCGCATAAAGCCTCGCATGAGGGCAAGGTGGCCGTGGAGGTTTTGGCCGGAAAAGCGGCAGCTT